>CAZUEE010000045.1:0-16202 GCA_964619175.1 uncultured Brachyspira sp.
CCAAAGAAATAATCTTTTATTAAACTTCCGTTAAATTTATAATTTTGACTATTCCATTCTCCTTTTATAAATGGGTCTTTACTTGGGTCGATTTTATCATCTTCGCTATCTATATCTATGGTCGGTTGTTTATCCGTAGTTGTATGAGTTTTATTATTGTAATAATAATTCTGTTTTGTGGGATTAACTAAATTCCCACAAGAAATAAAAAACAATATTAAAATAAATATAATTTTATAATATTTTTTCATTTAATTTTTTCACCTTTTAATTTTTATTTTTTCACCTTTTTGTTATCTTTATCATAAATTAATAATATAAATCTATTAAAAATAAAATCTCTTTTTAATTTTCTTATTTTTTTCTTAATTTTCCTTTAATTTAATTTCCTTAAAATTTAAAACCTTAATCTAATTAACCTTTAAATTGTAAACCCAAACTTACTCCAAAATCAAAAGAATTCATATAATATGAATTTAAAGGAGTTTCGGGATTAAACTCTGGAAGGTTTTGAGCGTTTTTAGCAGTATTTATCAACTTAAGTAAAGATGGCGGCATAGTTATATATTTTGGTTTATAAATATTAAATCTGCTAAATATTCCCAAAACTACCTCTACTCTCTCGCTTATCGGTTGATTATATTCAAGCATAAGTTTTATAGTAAACATAACGGGATTCATATTTTTCATCATAAAATCGGTTACCACTATTTCGCCCATTTCTGGAAGTTCTACGCCTAAACTTGAAAACTCATCGTCCTTATCAGAATAAGCCAAATATTCTGGTGAAGTATCGGCGATTATTTTAGCTCCCAATTGAAGCCCGAGAGCTAATCTGCTTTCCAAAAGATATACTTTGCTTCCTATCCCAAAACTTATAACGGGAGCATAATTAACATTCATAAACATCTTGGCAGATACCGGGTCAGAATTTGTATCTACCTGTAAAGTATTTCCCGCAGACATACCAGAATATCCGCTTCCTACTCCTATAGAACCGTATAAACTCATTCCGCTGAATTTATGAAAATCTTTACTCTCTCCGCCAAACCAACTTTCCACTCCAAATAGATAACCTAATTCGGCTTCTCCGTCCATAATGAAACCCATAGAACCTTTTAGGAAAGTAGCTCCCATTTTACTTAAGTCATCTTGACTTATCGATGGCATAGTTAAACTTTCGCTAAAATTTGCTTTTAGTCCCCAAATAAAACCTTCGTCAAAACTATATAAGTTTAACGCTACTGTCATAAAAAATATAATCGTTAGAATTTTTCTCTTCATAAAAAGCCAACCTTTAAAATTAATTTTCAATTTAATCAATTGATTATAGTTAAATAATACTATAAAATACTCGAATAAGTCAATAGGAATTAAACGAATTTCTTTACAAATTTTGTAAAATTTGGCAATAAAATAACTTTTTCATATTTGAGATAATACATTTACTACAATTTTTTAGACAATATTTATTTTTTGTAGTTTGATTTATAGACACTTTTAAATTTTTGTATAATAATTCATATACAAAATTGAATTATTGTCGATTTCATGGAAAATTTTATATTAAAATTTAAAAAATTTATTAACTAAAAAATTTTTAGGCTTATAATAGGCTTATAAAATAAAAAATTTTGTTTAACAATTCTTATAAAAAATATAAAAAAATTAAGGATAAATTTTTATGAATTATAATTTTAATAATTTTGAAAATAGTTTAATCGATATCGACAAAGAAATAGACAATGAAATCGATAAAGAAAAAGAAATTATAAGTTTTATTCTATCAAACGGAATCACAGCCGAAAAATCAAAAATCATTACCGAAAAACTTTATTATAAATTTTACAATTTGTATAATATAGTTCATGCATCGCAAAAAGAACTTATAAAAGTAAAAGGACTCGGAAATAAAAGAGCGGAAATATTAAAAAGTCTGCCGAAAATTTTAGAATATTATTTATTAAGCGGTTTAAAATTACCTTCTTCACATTTTAAGAAAAAAGATTTAACCGATTATTTGATAATAAAATTAGGAAAATTAAAATTTGAAACTTTTTCAATAATATGTTTGGATATAAATAAAAGATTCATTACTATGGAGCAAATTTTTAGAGGAACTATAGATTCTGCTACGATTTATCCTAGAGATTTGGTAGAAAAATCTTTATCGGTTGGGGCAAGTTTCGTAATTATCGCCCATAATCATCCTTCGGGAATTTCAAAACCTTCAAAAGAGGATGTGGAAATAACGAAAATTTTATATAAAGCCTTTTTAATGGTAAATATAAAAATGATAGACCATATAATAGTCGCGGGAAATTCAATTTATAGTTTTAGAGAAAGCGGAATATTTAATAATATAAAAATATAATAAAAAATAATTATGTTAAATAACTAACTAAAATTTTGAGCATTCCGAAAATTCTTATATAAAATTAAAATATTAAATTTTAAATTAAATTTTAATTAAATTTTATTTTACGCTATATATAAATTTTTAGTTTTTTATTTTATAATTATGCGTATATTTTAATAAATTTTAATGGAGTTTTTTATATGGCTACAAGCGAAGCTTTCCTTGAAGAAGTTTATAAAAATGCGGTTGAAGCCGAAGTTATAAAAAGAAGTTCCACGCTTTCAAATTTGTCGGATAACGCGAAAGATTATCAGAGAGAAATTTCGGCTTATGAAGATTTAAAATCTAGACTCAATAATTTATCAATTTCTTCAAAAGAATTATACGGTTTTCGTTCGCCTTTTAGAAATTTTGTCGGAAGAGGCGAAGGCGTCCCCGATTATTTTACCGTAAGCGCAAACAGAATGGCAAGCACCACAACTTACGATATAGCTATAAAAGAATTGGCAAATAGCGAAAAATTTTCTTCAAAAGCCTATAATATGAACGATAAATTACCGTCTGGAATAATAAAATTAAAAATCGGAGAGGAAGAATATTCGATAGATTTTGCGGGCGGAAGTTTGGTCGATTTGCAAAAAACTCTCGATAAAACATTCGGAAAAAAAGTAAAAACTACTATAACTCAAAAATCTAGAAATTTGCAAGTTTTAACTCTCGATTTGGTAAAAACGGGTTCGAAAAATATCGCCGAAGTTATAAGCGACGATTCGGGAATATTAAAAGAATTAAATATGTTTACGAGAAGAAATTATAGATATTTGGGACATATTTTTAACGAAGGACTTATAAATAAATGGAAAGACGAATCGGAAAATTTAACCACAAATTATATGGTAAAAAACGACTTCTTGGTATTGAAAGGATTAAATAAATTATCGATGCCTTTACATAGAGAAGCCGAAGCAAATGAAAATATAACGATTTCCATAACGGTAAGAGCATCCGACACTTTGGAAGATAACGAAGAAGCAGCACCTATAATGCCTCCTACGGTCGATTTATCGATACCAGACACGGGAATAATATTCGACAAAATAGACAGCGTAAGATTTAAAGATGTGGAATTATACGGAGAAGGTTTGTCGCCGGCAGATAGCGCTAGAACTTTTGAAGATGTAAAAAGATATAAAGAAGAGCTTGAAGCCGAAAGACTTGCAAAAGAAGGTGTGGAAGCGGAAGTTCCAGAAGCAATAGATGTTTCGGGTTTTAATTCTGAAATTATAGGAGTAAAATATATAAACAATGCGGGAGACGAAGTTGAAAAATTTTTTGCTTTGCCTACCATAAGTTCCGCTTGGCAGAGATTAAATATTCCAATAGGGAGTCAATTTGAAGAAGGCGATGTTATAACTCAAGTAATTTTGATAAATAAAAATCCTAATTATCATATTTTCTATAAAGATTTGCTAGTCGAAGATATGGGAAAAGAGGAAGATGCTCCAAATTATTTAATCTCTGAAGCTACAGACGCTAGAGCATCCGTAGACGGAATCGACATATTAAGCGAAAGCAACGAATTTAACGATGTCGTAAACGGACTTAATATAACGGCTATAAAACCCACGCCCGAAGCTTTTGCTACAACCATAGAAGTTAATAAAGAGGAAGTTGTAAACTCTATAGTCAATTTTGTAAGCGCTTATAATTCGCTTATAGATTTTTTGAACGATTCTACTCAAAGACCTTTAACTAGAGATGTTAGAAATTCTTTGGAAGATATGAACAGAACGGATATGAACGATTTGGCTACAACTTTGCAAATTAATTTTAATTCTGATATGAGCGATTCGGATTTAAGAAAAAAATTATCCTATATAGGAGTATTTAGCGGAAATACTTTAGTCGGAACGGTGTCTCATAGAATTAAAGCCATAGTGTCCGATTCTTATCAAACCGATTACGGTGAAGAATTGGCTTTATTAGACCAAATAGGAATTAATAGAGGAAACGCGGGCGAAGATTGGAGCGTGGTAAAAACGGGATTTTTGCAAATAGACGAAGAAAAATTTATGAATAAAATAGAAACTCAAATGGATGGAATAGAAGAATTATTTGCAAACGACATTACGGGAGATAATTTGCCCGATACGGGAGTCGCTTTTACTATGAACGATTTTATAACGCCTTATTCTCAAACGAGAGGATTGGTAGACAATAGCATATCGGTTGCAAGAACTAGATTAGAAAATAATCAAAGACGAATGGAAAGCGAAAGAGAGAGAATAGAACAGTATAGACAGGAAAGACTCGCTTCGTATTATAGAATGCAATCCGATTTGCAACAGGCAGAAAGAGATAGAAAGAGACTCGAATCGATGCAAAATAATAATAATAATTAAAAAACAGTATTGATTTTATATCATTAATATATTATTATATACGATATGGAAAAAGTAAAAAATGTTAAAATAAAAAACAGTGTCTTAATCATAGACGACGAAGAAGATATTTTAAGCACTTGTAAAACGGTTTTGGAAGACGAAGATTATAATGTCGAAACTGCAAAAGATTATAACGAAGCTATAAAAATTTTCGAATCAAAAAAAATAGATTTGGTATTTTTGGATGTTTGGCTTCCGAATATAGACGGTTTGGATATACTTTCAAATATAAAAGAAAAATATCCTAACACTGCCATAATTATGATGAGCGGGCATGCGGGAGTGGAAACCGCAGTAAGAGCGACAAAAATGGGAGCTTACGATTTCTTGGAAAAACCGATAAGCATATCGAAATTGCTTTCAAGTTGTGACGAGGTTTTAAATAAAAAAGAAAACAATAACGAAGATAAAATAAACTATTCAAACAACAATCATAATAAATCAAAATTAAAATATAAAGTGCCTCAAAGAACCATCGCCAAAAGTGTTGTCGTAAGCGGATTTGCCTTAATGGAAGGGAGAAAAACCGCGTTGACTTTGGTTCCCGCGCCTGCGAATACGGGAATAATCTTTGTAGATATTAACAGCAATACTCATATAAAACTTTCGCATGAAAATATTCTTTCAAAAGACAAATCGGGAGCGGTTAATTCTACGGCTTTAATTAACGGAAACAGGCATATAAAAACGACCGAACATTTTTTAGCTACATTGCATATGATGGGAATAACGAATTTAATAGTAAAATGCGATGGCGAAGTTCCAAATGTAGACGGCTCGGCTTTGGTATTTTGCGATGCCCTTAAAGAAGCGGGATATATCGAACAGGAAGATTATATAGAGCCTATAGTTATAGACAGAGAATTGATTTACGGAAATGTGGACGATAACGAAACTTATATAATACTCTCTCCTTATGACGGACTCGAAGTGAATTTGCGTATAGATTTTGCGGGAAGTATAGGAGTTCAACAATACGATTATAAATTTGAATCTTTTGAACAGTTTTCTGAAGATATAGGAAAAGCGCGCTCGTTCAATACTTTGGACAATATAGATTACGCTCAAAAAATGGGTATGGCGGGAAGCGGAATGATAGGAAGCCATATAATATTATGTGACGGAAAAGTAATAAATACCAAATTACATTTCGATAATGAATTTGTAAGACATAAAATTTTGGATATAATAGGAGATTTATACATACTTGCAAGACCGATAAAGGCTAAAATCACGGCGAATAAATCGTCTCATTCTTTTAATCATTCGGTTGTGCGAGACCTTGCAAGTAAATATTTATAATTAAAATAATATTTATAAAATGATTTGCAAAATAATATATAAAATAATATAAAGAGAATTAACAATATGTCGTCCAATAAAATGAAGAATGTTGAAAATACCATAGGTTTATATCTTGAAGACGCCAAAAGAGAAAAACTTTTAACTCGCGAAGAAGAAATCGAATTGACAAAAAGATTGAAAGAAGGCGATATGGAAGCGAGAGCCGAACTTATAAAAAGCAATTTAAGATTCGTAATAACCATAGCGAAACAATATAAAAACAGCGGACTTTTATTGGAAGATTTGATAGAAGAAGGTAATTTGGGTTTAATAATGGCAGCAGACAGATTCGAACCCGACAAAGGCTATCACTTTATTTCTTATGCCGTTTATTGGATTAGACAGAGCATATTGAGAGCGATAAATGAAAAATCAAGATTGATAAGGTTGCCGTTAAATAAAGCTATGGATTTGGTAGATTTGGAAAGGGCGATTCATGAAAAATATTATAAAACGGGAGATATTCCCGATGTCAAGGAACTTTCGGATATTTTGGACAGAGACCCTAAAGATATTTTGCAAATAATGTCGGTTAGCAGCGATTATGTTTCTTTAGAAAACGAATATACTTTCGAAGGTATAAAAGAAAAACTTATAAATATTTTAGAAGACGAAAAAACTACGGGCGTGGAAGCCTCTCTTACAAATAAAGAACTTATAGAAGAATTAAAAACGGCTATGGAAGATTTAACCGAAACCGAAAGAGCCATAATAAAAGCGAGATACGGAATAGATGAAATGAGAAAAAGCCTTAACGAAGTGGGAAAATTGTATTCTTGCACAAGAGAGAGAGTGAGACAGATAGAGAAAAAGGCTTTAAGAAAAATGTATTCAAAAAGATTCAATTCGTTAAAAGATTTCTTAAATTAAATGTTGTATATACATATTCCTTTTTGCAATCATAAATGCGGTTATTGTAATTTTTATTCCGTAGTAAATATGAACTCTCCCGATTTGTATAAAAAATATTTGGATGCGTTAATAAAAGAATACGAGATTAGAATAGACGATTTTGCAAACGACATCGACACGATATATATAGGCGGCGGAACTCCTTCCATAATCGGCGCAAAACTTTTGGAATATTTTTTAAGCAAATTATTAGATGTTATAAATAAAAACTCTAAAAATAATAAAAACGAAATAAAAGAAATAACGATAGAATTTAATGTTTGCGATATAAATAAAGATTCTTTAAATGTTATATCGTCAATAAAAAATATAAGATTGTCGGTGGGAATTCAAACTTTCAACGAAAATAGTTTAAAAATAATTAAAAGGCAAACCGACAAAGAAGATATTATTAATGCTTTGAAGTTAATAAATAAATCGAGTATAGAAAATATTTCGGCGGATTTTATATGCGGACTTCCTTTAAACGGCAAAGAACAATCTAAAAAAGATATACTCTTTGCTTTTGATTTGCTTCCTAAAATAAAACATATTTCCTTATACTATTTGGAACTTAACGATTTTCTTAAAAATAAATGGGCAGATTTTTTGCCAAGCGAAGAAGATTCCGTTCTTTATTATAATATAGCTGCAAAAACCGTAGAAAGTTTAGGATTATTCAGATACGAAATTTCAAATTATGCTATTTCTGGTTACGAGTCGATTCATAACGGCGCTTATTGGGAATTGAAAGATTATTTGGGAATAGGAGCGGGAGCTTTCGGATGTTATAAAAATAATAGATACGAAAATACAAAAAATATTAAAAATTATTTGGAGATTTTATCTCAAAATAAATTGCCCGTTCAAAATATAGAGTATTTAGATATGGAAAAAAGAAAAAAAGAATTTATATTTTTATCTTTAAGAACGGTAAAAGGAATAAATTTTTTATATTATAAAAAACTTTTTAAAGAGGATTTTATGGATAAATACTCAAAAATAATAAACGAACATGCTAAATATTTTGTCGTTTCAAAAGAATGTTTATCCATAAAAAAAATCTATTTTGATTATGCCGACGAGATTATTTTATTTTTGTTGTGACGATTTCGATTTATTAATACTCGCTTGAAATTTTTCGTCATTAATAAGATATTTGTCAACTACGAATGATAAGGCGCTGTTTGGTTTCTTAAGTTCTTTAGCTCCTCTCGTAATCGAACATAAACTAGCGTTGAGTATTTTTGCAATTTCGTATTGAGGTATTTTTTTCTTAAGTAAAGTGACTATCTTAAGCCTTTGCCAAATCATGTCTCTTTCGTCTTTGGTAAAAAGTTCTTTCAATAACTCCTCAAAAAATTCTTTGTTAGTTTCCGATGCTAAAATATAAGCCAATAATTCCATTTTTATTCTCCTTATTTTTAATTGTTAAATTTTAAAATCATTTATTACTATTTGTAATATTATGTAATGATAGTAGTATAGAATAAAAAATAATTATTTCAAGTGCATTTACTTTTAATAGTATTGAAAAACTTACCTAAATTTATTATAATTCAAAAATAGTAAATTTTTAAATATTCGAGGGTTGCAAAATGAAATTCGTTGCGTTCACCGAATGGAATAATACCGAAGCCATAGGAGTCGTAAGTAAAGACGATAAAAAAGTGATTGCCATAAACGAAATTATAAACGATTTTAAATACGGCGAAAATCCTATGATTAAATTAATAAAAAATATGGATAAAGATTTGCTCAAAACCCTAAAAAATGCCTGCGAGAACTTCGATAAATATCCGTCTTATTCTATAGACAATATTCAAATACTTTCGCCTATAAGAAAACCGATACATGATATTATATGCGTGGGGGTAAATTATAGCGACCATTTAAAGGAAATAGAAGGCAATAAACTTTTGGATAAAAAAGATGAAAACGATTCTAAAAAGCCCGTTTATTTTTCAAAAAGGGCGATTGAAATAATAGGACTCGGAGAAAAAATCAAAGCGAGATTCGATTTGGATAAATATTTGGATTACGAAGTCGAACTTGCAATTATAATAGGCAAAACGGGATGCGACATACCCGTAGAAAAAGCGAGAGATTATATATTCGGCTACAGCGTTTTTAACGATATATCCTCGAGGACTATACAAAAAGAACATGCGCAATGGTATAAGGGCAAAAGTTTGGATTATTACAGCGCAATGGGACCATGCATAGTTTATAAAGACGATATAAAAGATATTTTTAATTTGGAAGTGAAAAGTATTTTAAACGGAGAGGTTAGACAATCTTCAAACACAAAATATATGATACATAATATATATAATTTAATCTCCGATATTTCAAAAGGAATGACTTTGGAAGCGGGAGACATAATAGCCACGGGAACTCCCGGAGGAGTAGGCATGTCTTTTAATCCGCCTAAATATATGAAATCGGGAGACGAAATAGTTTGTTATATAGAAGGTATCGGCGAACTGATTAATTTTGTAGTTTAATAGTTTAAATAAAATCAATGTTAATATATAATTTTTTACAATAAATATTTTTAATAGTTTAAAGTTTTAACATCGCTATATAGAGAGGTGATAGTGTATAATTCGGTTATTGGATATGCTTTTAAAATTATAAAAGGCAATATGTTTTTTTCAATCGTGATGTTTATAATCGTATCTCAACTTATGGTTATAAATTCGATATTTAGCTTGGTTTGGAAATATGAAATATTGATACAAAGCGAATTGGTTTCTTTCTTTAGACAATTTTCGATTTATTCTTTATTTATTTTTATCGCGATATTGTCTTTATTGTTGGCATCAGTTTCAAGCGTATATATTTTTTCAAAAAACAGCAGAATGTTTTCCACTTTAAGAATATTCGGCTCTACCAAATTGGCGGTTAGAAAACTATATACGATATTAAGCTTTTTATATACTTTAATATCTTTCTTTATATGCATTATAGAAATTGTAATTTTATATATAAGATACAGCGCTCCTATTTTGGAAAGAATCGAAATATCCGATGTGTTTAGCGGGGCTTTTTTAATACTCTGTGCAAATGTAATTTTAATTTTAATTTTTATGTTCGGAGCTTTCGTTACAAATTCTATTCTTCTGAAGAGAAATCCTTACGAAGATTTAAGGGGAACATTATGAATATAAAAATTATAAATATTTCAAAAACATTTAATTCGGGAGTAAATAAATTCAAAGCCTGCGAAGATATAAGTTTGGATATAAATCAGGGAGATTATATCAGTATAGTAGGGCATACGGGAAGTGGGAAAAGCACTTTATTAAGCATAATCGGCGGAATATTAAAACCAAGCGAAGGTTCTATTTATTACGATTCTTACAAATTGGAAAATCCTTCGGAAGAAATTTTGGCAAGTTTCAGAAGAGAATATTTTTCTTATATTTTTCAATATCCGGTAATAGTTCCGACCATAAATGTTATAGACAATATATTGATGCCTCTTTCTTTTAAACATAAAATAACGGAAGAAGAAATAAAACAAACCAAAGAGAATTTGGAATTATTTTCGCTTAAAGAAAAAACTTATTTGAAAGCTGCCAATTTATCGGGAGGCGAAATGAAAAAAGTTTCCATATTAAGGGCTTTAGCTTACGGTTGCAAATGCTTGATAGCGGACGAACCCACGAGCGATTTAGACCCGTCAACTACAAAAACTTTAATGGAAATATTTTTAGAATTAAATAAAAAGGGAACTACTATAGTTATGGTAACCCATGCTCATAATATAGCGGCGCATGCAAACAATGTCTATGAAATGTCGGATGGAAAAATAGTTAGATGTTTAAAATAATATTTAAACGATAAAATTAACTTCTTTAAATTTGTTTTATAAAAAATATTATGATATAATAATATTAATTGAATTTTTATAATTTTTAAAGGTTTTTATATGTCGGAATTATTTTTATATATAATAATAGCTATTATATGGGCTATAATCGGACTTATTAGTCAGGCTTACAAAAAGCAAACGACAAAACAAAAAAGTCGCAAAAACAGAAAAAGCGTTAAAAAATATCAAAATAAAAAATTAGAAAACGAAGAAGAAATTTTTAGAAATCTAAATAAAACTTTAAATAGCGAAAAAGAAATTAATAAACCGATAGTTGAAAAAGTAAATAATAACGAAAAAATTAACAAAAAAGAAAACAAAATTTACGAAACATCTTATAAAGACAAAGAAATGCTCAAATTACAAAAAAAATACGATTCGATAATAAGCAATAAAAACAATTTGGAAAATGCCAATTTAGAAAATTTGAGTCTTGAGAAAAAAACGAACGATACGATTTCTTATTTAAGTATAAAAAACGCCATAATATATAACGCCATACTTAAGCCAAAAAGATTAAATTATAGAAGAAGAATCAAAAAAGAGAGTTAAAAAATATGCAATCTTTCGAAGAATTAATATCTATAGTAAAAACTTTAAGAGGCGAAAACGGATGCGCTTGGGATAAAGAGCAAACTTTCGACAGTTTAATTCCATGTTTTTTGGAAGAATCTTACGAAGTAGTGGAAGCGATAAATAAAAAAGATTATCAAAATATAAAAGAGGAACTCGGCGATGTTATGTTGCATATAGCGTTTTTTTCAGAACTTGCAAACGACGAAAACGAATTTAATATAGACGAAGTTTTAAAAAATATAAATCAAAAACTTATAAGAAGGCATCCGCATGTTTTTGGAGAAAGCGAAGTTAAAGATGTGGACGGAATATTAAAACAATGGGACAATATAAAAAAAGAGGAAAAAGAAAGAAAAAGAAGTAAAAATTATAAAAGCATTTTGGATGATATTCCAAATTCTTTGCCTGTAATGGAGAGAGCATTCAAATTAATGAAAAGAGCGGCGGGAGTAGGTTTTGAATATAAAAACACGGACGATTCTTTAAAAAAAATAGAAGAAGAATTTTCTGAAGTTAAAGAAGCTTATAAAGAATTTAGAGATAAAAATAACTACGAAAACAATAAAGAACATTTGGAAGAAGAGATAGGCGATTTAATTATGACGATTTTAGATTTTGCGAGAATGAATAAAATTAATCCCGTGAACTCTCTTATAAAAACGAATAATAAATTTATACGAAGATTTAATTATGTGGAAAAACATGCAAACGAAATGAATAAAAATTTAGAAGATATGACTTTGGAAGAAATGGATTTTTTATGGAATGAATGCAAAAAAACGGAATCGAAATAAAATATTTATAAAAAGCAAAAAATACATATAAGGAGTTAATATTTATAAATGAAAAAACACTTTAATAAAGGATATAGCCTATTCGATTTATTTAAAATAATAATAGACAAAAAATACGAGACAAAAATAACGAGCGAAGAACATATTAACGCTTTGCTCGAAGCGATTAACAGAAGCGAAAAAGAAGATATTACTTTTGTAAGCGAAAATAAATTAACTTGCCTACATTTAGCCGTTCAAATTAACAGTGCCGATATAGTTAAAGCGCTTATAGAAAAAGGAGCTGATGTCAACGCAATAACGGAAAGAGGAGTAACTCCCTTGCATTTGGCTATAGTAAAGAAACAGCCCGAAGAGATAATAAAAGTTCTTGTGGAAAACGGAGCGGATTATAATATAAAAGAAGCTAATTTTTCGGCTATAGAACTTGCAAAATTGATGGATGTTGATTATATGCATTTGTTTGGCGAACCTACCAAATCAAAATAAATTAAGAAATTATTTTAAAAAATTATTGAAAAAAAGTTATTTTAAAAAATTAAAAATAAAAGAGTCCGTAATTTTCACGAACTCTTTTTTTATTTTTAGTTGTAGTTAATCGAATATAACTCTTAGATTTTCGTCTATATAAGAACTCGGAACATTATTAAGCTCTTTTATCTTTGAAATCATAGCGTCTCTTATATCGTTTCCCGTCATAACTATATTTTTTCCTTTTTTCGCTATGGCGTTTCCTTCGCTATCCGTATATCCATCTCCGCCTAAAAATACGAAACTCGATAAAGCTATATTATAATCTGCCGAAGGATTTATATCCTCTCCGTTTAATTTTGCGTAAATCAAGTCTCCGTTTTCGGCGTTATATTTCACTTCCATTCCTCTAGATAATTGCAAAAACGCTCCAGCTCCTCTCTTTTTGCCGGAAATTTTAAGCATTTCTATAACATCGCTTCCAGATAACGAAACTATTATAACCTCGTTGTCGAAAGGGAAAAATTCATTTTGTATATTTCCCAATGTTATATCTCCTTTTGACAAACGAGTTCTTAAAGAGCCTGAATTCATTAAAACCATATCCACATTAGGATAAGAATCTAATACCAAATCGGAGGCAAAATTTCCAAGCGCCATAGAATTTGACCTTATGCCATCATGTTTTAATTCGAAAGGCAAAGTCGCTATTCTGACATTAAATTCTTTATCAACGGTTCCTTTCATTTCGGCTATAAATTTTAACATATCGCCATCTTGAGCTATATTTTCATCCATAGGAATTAATTTATATATTAAATTAGCTTTGTCTACTACGCCGTTTGAAACCGACAAATCAATATGTCCCAAATTCATGCCGTAATATCCCGTTTGAACAATTGGAGTTCCTTTAACTATATCCACTTCTTTTAATTCAGTGTGACTATGCCCGCCGATTATAATATCGAAAGTATTTGGAATCTCTTCGGCTACTTTTTTATCTACTTCGTGTCCTATATGGCTTAAAAGTATGGTAATGTCGTTGGTTTTATGCAAAGGAGTTTTTTTAACGAAATCTTTTAAGGCTTTTATCTCTTCATCAAAAATCAAGTCTTTCACATATTCTGGATTATAAACTGCATCCGTAGTCGTTACGCCTATTATAGCAACATTTAAACCGTTCATATTCGTAAGTATATAAGGCGTAGCATATAAACTATCATCCGCTTTATTTTTTACATTAATCGACAATGTAGGAAATTCTCTTTCTTTCATTATCTCGGTAAAATTTTCAAGCCCATAGTCTACAAAATGATTTCCTATAGTCACCGCATCAACTCCTATCATATTCATTATATCCACTTCATCTCTGCCCTTAAAAACCGTAGAATAAACGCTTCCCGTAATCGTATCTCCCGCATGCAAAATCAAAACATTATCGTTCGTAGCCTTAACTTCTTTTATATAAGTCGCTCTTCTTGCAGCTCCGTATTTGCGATTCGTTTGAGGGTTGTCGCCTCTTGTGATTATAATTTCTTCCTCGTCTTTGCCATGCGTATCGTTCATATGTATTATAGTTAAATTTCCCGTATTCCCAGTTTTCTTTTCCGAACATGAAAATACCGATATTGATACGATAATCAAAGCAAAAAGATAAACAATTTTTTTAGTCATACTTTACTCCTAAGATATAAATTTATTATTTTATTATATTTCAAAAAATAACATTGTCAATAAAAAACATAAAATTAATTAAATATTATGCGTTCCGAATTATCTATAACTGTTTCAGGAACTTTATCATATTCTTTTAGAGTTTTAATTATTAAATCTCTTATATCAAGTCCCGTATATATAAAATTCTCACCATATTGAAATAAGGGTTTTTCATTTTCGTCTATATATTTTTCCCCGCCATTAAAAATATAATCGGCTACTGCTATAATATATTTTTCATTATCTTTTAGTTCCTTGCCTTTTATATAAGCTTCAAGTATTTTTCCATTGTTGTTGAATTTTAATAATGCATTTTTTGAAACTTGTAAAAAAGCCCCTTCTCCTCGTCTTGATGCTGATAATTTCAATATATTTTTTAAATCTCTACCTTTTAAGGTAGTCAATATTATTAGATTGTCAAAAGGAAAAAATTCGTATATATTGCCAAGAGTAATTTTTCCTTCTGGAAGAAATCCTCTTAAAGAACCTGAATTTATTAAAGCTATATCTATATTATTTTGAGAAGAAGCCACTATATCCGAAATAAAATTGCCGAGAGCTATAGATTTTTCTCTAACATTTTCATCAGTTAATGTATAAGGTAAAACGGCTATTTCAGAGGAAAATTGTTTATCTACTTCGATTTGCATATTGCTAATAATAGACAACATATTTAAATCTTCTTCTATAGACTCGTCAAGCCTTGTAAGTTTATAATCTGAATGAGAATATTTTCCGTTTTTTAATTTAATGTCTATAGTTCCTATATATTCTCCATATTCCCCCGCTTGAACTATCATAGTATTTCCTATTAAAACAGGTTCTTTAAGGATGGTATGAGTATGAGAACCGATTATAATATCGAATATATTTGGAATCTCTTCGGCTATTTTTTTATCCATATCAAAACCCGAGTGACTTAAAAGTATTGTAATATCATTAGTAGTATGAAGCGGGATATTATTAATTAAATTTTTTAAAGATTTTACCTCATCTTCTATAATAATATAATCGAGTCCTTGAGTTATATTCATAGTTTCACTTTGTAAAACTCCTATTATGGCTATTTTAATATTGTTTACATTTGTTATTATATAAGGTTGAATAAATTTTTCTCCGGTAGATATAACTTTAGCATTGCATAATATTGTTGGAAAATTTCTTTTCTTAATTATATTATTAAGTTGTTCTATACCATAATCAAATTCATGATTTCCTAAAGTTGCAATCTGAACTCCCAAATCGTTCATAATTTCAACTTCATCCATTCCTTCATAAACTATAGAAAACACGCTTCCCGTAATCGTATCTCCCGCATGCATAATTATGACATTCGTATTACTATTTTTAATTTTATCAATAAAAGTTTTTCGTCTCGCAGCTCCTCCGTATCTATTTGTTTTACCGTCCTCTTTTGATACTATTACAAATTCTTTATTTTTAGAATGCGTATCGTTCATATGTATTATTGTAAAAGCTGTATATTCTTCTACGCTTTTGGAACATGAAAATAAAAATATCGACATAATTAAAATATAAATAAAATTTTTAGTCATACTTTACTCCTAAAATGTAAATTTATTATTTTATTATATTTCAAAAAATAACATTGTCAATAAAAAACATAATGCCCGAAGACATCCTCTTTTTTAAGAGTTATGCAAAACAAAATTTATAAATATTTATTTTACCAATTGTAAACTTCTTGAATCTTTATTTTCTACATT
>CAZUEE010000046.1:0-15721 GCA_964619175.1 uncultured Brachyspira sp.
TTGGAATGCTTGGCAATATATAGTCGAATAAAGTATAACTTGCCATATATAAAGCCTTTTCGTCAGAAGGATTTATGACATTATAATCAATTTTATTATTTTTAATATATCTATAAGCCTTAATTATACCTTTATCAAAATTTCCATATAAATATTTCATAGTCGTATAATAATCGCCTAAAGAATCAGCGGAGTATGTAAACATTAATTTTGTCTCATTTCGTCCTCGTAAATATCTAAATATGTCTATATTGGTTGCAGGAGATAGGAAAATATCCTCTTTATCGAAAGGTTTATCGTTGGTATATATTCCTATGTAATGAGTGGTTAAAATATCTCTTCCCAAATTCACTTTTGCCGATTGAACAGCCAAAGATTCGAGAGCGTTATAAAAATTGGTTTGAGTTTTTGTTTCTATTTTTATTTTTCCAAGATTTAATATATCTTCGGAAGAATATTTTAATTCTCTAATTTTAATAACATCGGCATTCTTAAAAGCGTCCAAATATGCGAAAGGAACTGTAAATAAATTAGCGTAAGAACCCGTGATATATATAGTGTCGACTCTTGAAGAATCTTTAATCATAGCAGACGACAACATTCCGTTTTCAATGGACTTCAAAGCCTTTATTCTATCTTGCGCTTTATCTACATTTATAAAAGATTTCAAAAATTCGTTTAATTTATCCCTATCGATAAGTTCGGATTTTTTTACTTCCGTATCTCCAACCACATAACTATAAGCCGTATATTTAGAATTTTCATAAGAATAGAATATAAACATAGTATTTGTGTTTTCGTTTGAAAATATTTCGGAGGCGATTTTTATATTGTTTTCAAAATCACTTTCCGGCACTCTTATTTTATTTAAAAGTCCGTATATATAACTTGAATTCGTCTTATATAAAGAATAGAATCTATCGGCAAAATCGGATATGGTTTCGCTTTCAAAAATATATTGATTTGCGTAAATATAATTCATCGCTTTAAATATATCGTTTCTATTGGTTGCCTTATTGTCGGATATAGTTTCGGCTATATTAATAATGTCGTTTGCATTAGTCATAGAATTTACAAAATTCGTTATATCGTTTGTGGATGCTTTAGAATATATCAAATTATATAAAACAGCTATTTCCAAAATTTTATTTTTATATTCTCCGTCTACTCTGCTCGCTATATAATTTAAATATCTAGTAGAATCCACAAAATTATTTTTTAAAGTTGTTTGAGCTTTAAGAAATCTAGATAAAGTCATCGGAGTAAAATATTCGTCTATCAAATCGTAAGTTTCGTTTGTGTATAAATATATAAAATGCAAGGCTCTATTCGCTCCTCTAACGGCTCCATCTTCGCCTAATCTTCTATAAACGGGAAGCATAGCCTTCATAAATTTGTAGGCGTTAGAATCGCTTATATTACTATAAGATTTGGAGAAAAATTGATAGCCTTCTTCCGAAAGTATATAAGCCGTATTCGTATCCCTTGCCTTGTATCTATCCTCTATTATTTTTGCATAATTAAACATTTTTTCATTATCGCTTTGAGAATAACTTATAACATTTGAAATCGTAGACAGAGAAGGATTTTCGGAGTTCGAATAGGAATTATATAATCTAGTTTTAAATCCGTAAGCGACATTTGATAACGAAGTCATGCTATTGTCGGGTTTTCCGTATATGGTAAATAGATTTCCATCAAAACCTCTCATACTCTCTTCCAAAGAATTTGTAACTATTTTTCTTAAATAATTGGTGTAAAATAAAATTCTCGATTCTCTATTTGAATTTCCAACTACAAAAGCCATATTATTAATTTCTTTTAAAAGATTTTTATTTTTATCGAAAGTTTCTTTATCGGAATATACTATATATAGATTTTTATTCATTACATTTGAAATATCTGCCCCAGCCGCTCCCGTTATATCTACTACTAAAGGAACATAAGAATTCGTTATAATATCTTTTAATTCGATAAATTTAAATATTCTTCGTCTGTTCGTTCTATTATTTATACGATTGGTGTTATTAACGTTTGTAGAGTTAGTTAAATTTTGTAAACTGTTTGTATAAGCTACATTATAAACTCTATATTGATTCGAATCGTTAGAATAATCGTATCGAGCGCCTGTATAATTTGTAGAATTGGTAGAAATCGTATTATTTGCCGAAGTCATACTATTTATATTTTTTTCTGCGTTTCTTCCCGCTCTGAAAAACGAAAGGAGTCTATTGTCTATATACGCCGTTTTTGGAGGAAGCATATATTCTGTGGAATCGAATAATTCTCTCACAAAAATATTAGTATCGTTTATTTTAAGGGGATTATCGCCTATATGAGAAACATAATTTTTAGTTTTAAGATTATCGTTTGTTTGCATATAGAAATAACTTTTATTATTTTCTCTCACAAATCTATAACCGAAATAAGTATCCCATATAAAAGTCTCGTCTTCTCTCATCGCTTTATCTATATCTTTAGGTTGAACATCGCATATAACTATATGTTCTATAGGAGTATTGTCGAATTTTTTTATAGCTTCTTTTTCGTATTCTATAATCTCTTTTAAATAGTAGGCTTCTTTTTTGCTATCGTAAGAAGTCGACACGGAATCCAAATATCTTCTATAGGAGTAAAGAACATCGTCATAGAGTTTATAATAATCTTTTAAATAATAATTATTCTCTCCCAAAGTATAGAGCCTATCGCCTAAAAAGTTTCTTCTCATTTCTATAGCGTCAAACATAGCGAGTATATTAAAACTTGCATCGGGATGACTATCTCCTAAAAATTCTATTACATTATATTTCGCTTGCTCCAATATAAAATTGTTGTTTTCGACGAAAGTTATCATAAATACGCTTTCTCTAAGTCTTCTAAGTATTCTAAAAACATATTGTATAGGATAATCCAAACTGTCGGGGTATATTTCTCTATACTTAGAACTAAAATCTATTAATGTAGTCAAAATGGCTATCTCTTCGACTGCAAATGCCGAAACTTGAGCTTTAGAGTATGCCGACATATATTCTCTTGCTGCTTCTTCTATATATCCTGCAAGTTCGTAGGCTTTAGCCAAATTATATCTTATTATTATTTCCGTTTTTAAATCTACCGGAAAATTAGAATTTGAAGAGAGTATATATTTATACCTGTCTATTGAATCTTTAAGCATATAGAGTCTTTGAACATTAACATCATGCCCGCTCATATCCAAAGGGTCGTCTCTTCTTTTTTTGAATCTCGAATTGTCTGCTTCGGTTGTCAATTTTAGCGCCATTATATATTGAAAAGCAGCTATATGAGAATACAATAATAATCTGTCTTTGGAACTTACCGAATTATTTGTGGATAATACTTGCAAATTTTTAGAAGTGTTAAATAATTCCCTGAAAAACTCTCTATTTATTAAAGTCAAGTCGGTTTGAGACAAATATCTTAAATATAAAGAAGATAAACTCAAATAATTTTTTGCATCGTTTTGAGCGTTCTCGTAAGCCAAATTAGGGTTATCTTCCAAAGCTTTAGAATCTATGGTTTTTTTATATTCGTTTATAGACGCTTTAAAAGATATTATGGAATTTGAAATCGAACCTTGTCTATAATACAAATATCCCTCGTTATTATAATATGTGGCAAGCATTAAAGGTTTTATCGATTTTTTCGGAGTATCTTTCAAAATATAATTTTTATACGAAGATAAAGCCTCTCTCGAATCGGAATATCTGCCCATTTTTTCGTATAACTCTTGATATATGGAATATAACATTTGCTGTTTATCGACATTAAGAGGTTCTCCCGGTATATAACCTCCCAAAGAAGCCAAACCAAAATTAATTATATTTATATCCGTTCCGTATATTGTGGCGCTTAAATAATTTGGAGTATAAATAGAAGAATCCAAACCGTCTATTTTTTCTTTAACATTATCGCAATATATTAAAGCGTTATTATAATCTTCCAATTGCAAATAACACGCGGCAAGCAAAAGTTCGTTTAATTCGTTTTGATTTATATTTTCTTTTGTAAGTTTGTCTCTTTCAAGCAAAGATTCTACGGCTTTTTTATAATCTTTCTGTTCTATGGCTGCAACCGAAGTATAGCCTACGATTTTATATATAGCTTCTTTGTCTCCCAATTTTTCAAATAAATTTCTCGCCGCTTCGTATTCTTTATACGCGTTTTCTATATCGTTATTCATCCACAAAGAATATCCATAAAAGAAATGATACCAAGCCTTACTCTTTTCGCTTCCAACCGTATTTAATAATATTTCGGCTTCCTTATATTCCGATGCCGCATCCGAATATCTGCCGTTCATCAAATATGAATTGGCGAGCATTATCGACACCATATTTGGTTTTGTTTTAACTTTGCTTTTTGCCATTATAAGAGAATCTATAATATCGCTTTCCAAATTAACATTTTGAAAAGACAATTTATTATATCCCATATATCTGTCGTTATTTACATTATCGTCTCTATAACTTGGCACAAGCTCTATAATACTCTTATAAGTTTTATCGTCTTGGTAAACTTGCATCTGTAAAGCTTGAGCGAATGTAAGCATCTCCGCTTTTTTAATGTAATAATCGGAATCGTCGGGATAAAGAAATATTGCAAAATCAATATAAGAAACGGCTTTGTCGACTATGGTGTTGAAAGATTTATTTAAATATAAATAAAAACCGTCCTCTCGCTGCTTCTCGCTTAAAACATATCTCTCTTTGCTGTATCGTTTCGACATGGCTATACCGTAATATCTATTCGCCAAATAATAATAAGCGTTTGCAAGTTCGGCATGCGTTTCATGGTCGGAGTATCTTGAAGAGATAAGACTTTTTTCTCTTTTTGCTATGGTAATCTCTAAAGAATCTATAGTATTGTATGCCCTAAGTCCACTTTCAATCAATCTCGAAGAAGAGACTGTATCGCTTGGATTATAAATTAAAACTTCTTCATAATTATCATAAGCTGCCGAAAATCTCTCTTCGTTATAAGATTTATCCGCCAACGATTTATAATAATTTGCTAGTATATTTTTACAATCTTGCGCCTCGTAAGTGGAATCGAAATTCTTACCGCCGGATGTCAAAGCGTTTTTAAATAAAATATAAGCGCCTTCGTCTTCTTTTGCGATTAAAACTTTAGCGTTCGCGTAATAACCCAAAGCCCGCATTATCTCGTTGTCCGATTCTATATAAGGTTGAAACAAATTTGTAGCGCCGTCATAATTTCTTGCAAGTATTAATCCATCCAAATATAATAATCTTGCTGCAACCGACAAAGGAAAATAAGGATGTGAATTTTCTATTATAAAATCATAGGAAATTTCCGAATCTTTCAAAAAATCTTTTGCTATTTCCAATCTATCGGAAAATATTAAATCTTTTCTTGCATAAGGCACTTTATACATATCATCAGGATATTTATAATTGTTATCTTCAAGGGAATGACTGTATAATTTTGAAATTAAAATATATAAACCTTTATCCGTATTTAAATTTATTATATTCGTAAGAATAGCGAGAGAATTTTTACTGTCGTTTTTATATTTTTCATTAGCGGATATATAACCAGCCCAAGCTATATTATTTTCAATGTTTCCTATATTATTCGTTAAAAAATATTCGTTTGTATAATTTTTTATATAAAACCAATTCGTATCAAAATTGCCGTCTATTTTATCGGCTAAAAAACCAAAAAGAGTTTCTCCATAACTATTTATAAGCGTATTCTTTGCGCTTAAATAAATATCCATTTTTTTATTAGTATACGATTCGGTCATTATATTGAAATATGCTTTTGCAACATTATTTTCATCCTCTTTGAAAGGAAAATATTCGGAAAATCTATCTATAACTTCTTCTTTTTTATCGTAAGGCAATTCGGTGAAAGTATTATACATCGTTTCGGCGTTATCGTCTTTTATAAAATATTCTTTCGTAGAACCCATAGTTACTATACTCGTTTTGCCCGTATTTACCACATAAGCGCCAACCAAAGCGGAAGGATACGCCACATTGAAGGTAGTCAATTGAGTATCTTCCGATAAAATATAATATTGAGCGGTGCTTAAAGAATATGACATTAATCGCCTTTTATCGTAATATGTTAAATTTCCGTCTCCGTCAGAATCTTTTTCTATTTCAAAATATATAATCGTATCGTTATTGTAAAAAGAAGGATTAAATTTCAAAGTTTTAGTGTCGGTTAAAATAGTTAAATTAGTTTTAGTTTCCAAATCGAAAATCGCAAGTTGAGAATAAGAATCTCCTATTTTAGAAGTTACGAAAGTTATATATCTGTCGTCAAATGAAAATGCGGGAGAGCTTGCCTCCAAGTCCGAAATTTTATTTAATCCTTTTCCATTCGGTTTCATAGTAAATAGTTTTTTGATTTTGCCGTCTCTATCGGATATAAAAGCTATTGTGTTTCCGTTATGAGATATTACGGGGTCGGTATCGTAACCTTTATAATCGGTAAGTCTAACTATTTTTTGTTCCAAATTTTCCAAATCTTTTTTCTTTTTTCTTATGCCCACAAGATTTACGAGTTTGTATAAATAAATATCTCCGAAAGCGTCATCTCTAGTCGAAGAAAAAACCAAATATTTAGATTTTGAATCTACCGAAATCGAAGTGTCTATCGCCGGACTTCGAGTTAATCTAAATGTTTCCAAATTATAAGAATCTACCGCGAATATATCCGTATTTCCCGCGTTTTCTCGTGAATAATAAATCCAAGTTCCTTCCCTATCTATAACCGAATCCAATGCGGGATTATTTTCTCCAGAAGTGAGAGAATATCTTTTATATTCTCTTAAAAAAGGTCTGCTATCAAATCTATAATCGGCGCTCCTTTGTTTTGATGCGCATGAATATATAAAAAATACGATTAAAAAAAACAATATAAATTTTACTTTCATAAAATACAGAAATAAACAATTAAAATGATTCTAAAGCTTTATCTACCGAATCGTAAACTTCAAACAAATCTTCCAAATCTACCGTTTTCAATATTTTTTTTATGGTATCTGGAACTTGCGCAAGAACTATTTTACCATTTTTCTCTTTAACCTTTCGCATAATGGCTATAAATACTCTGATTCCGCTCGAACTTAAATACTCTATGCCCGATATTTCCAAAATTAAATTAATCATTCCAGAATCAACCAATTCTTCCAATTCGGTTTCTACGGTCATAGATAAACCGACATCCATTTTGCCCGACAAACTAACTACTTTTACTTTGCCCCTATCATCGATTTTTAAACTCATATTATTTCTCCTTTTATTTATCTAAAAATAATTATAAATACCAATTATAACAAATATAAAAATTAAAGTCAATTAAACTCGGGAACTTTTATTAAAATAATTCGTCTAATATCGTATAATAAAAAATCAGGAGACAAAAAATGAAAAGTAAATTATTAGCCACAATTATTTTAAGCATGTTTTCAATATCGACTGTATTCGCTCAACCTCCGACTCCTCCAGCGGAAAACGGTTATGCACCAATGTCTCAAGCCCCAAGACATGAGAAAAGAAATCATAGACATAATTTCGGAGTTCGCGGATTGGAATGGATAAATTTAAACGAAGAGCAAATAAACGAGATAAATAAAATCGACTATGATTATGAAACTAAAATAAGAGAAGCAAAATATAGAAAAGAAGGCGTGGATTATAAATTTAAATTTGAAAGAGAAAAAATAGATTTGGATTTAAATATCATAAAAGATTTAATTAATCAAAGAAAAGATATTGAAAAAGAAATAGACTATTTAAGAATAGAAAAGGAAGTCGCAATATTAAAAGTTTTGACTCCCGAACAGAGAGAACAATTAAACAGAATGAGATATTATAGGTAACCTTCTTTATAAAGTAATTTAAAAAAGAGAGATTGTATATTTACAGTCTCTCTTTTATTTTATATATTTTTGTTTTTATAATTTTAAATTTTATATTATAGTTCCGCTCTTCACCACAGTATTTTTAGGAATTATAACAATTCCGTCTCTTATGCAGTAAAATTCGCTATCTTGATGTTGAATTTTCTTTTTATTGATTATAGTCACTTCGTTTCCTATTCTTACATTTTTATCTATTATGACATTTTTTAAAGTGCATTTTTTACCGATTCCTATTTTAGGCAAATGTCTAACATTAAGCCTTTCTATATCATCGCTATTTTCGTAATAGTCGCTTCCCATCATAATAACTTTTTCTAATGTAGAACCGCTTTGAATAACCGAACGCAATCCTATAACCGATTCTTTTATCACAGCGTTTTCTATTTTACAACCGTCTGCTATTATACTTGAAGTTATACTTGCCTTTTCTACTTTCGATGCCGACAAATAACGAACATGAGTATATATTGGAGCGTCCTCGTCATAAAAATCGAAAGGAGGTTTATTGCTTCCAAAAGAAATATTCGCGTCAAAATAAGCCTTGATAGTTCCGACATCTTCCCAATATCCTTGAAAAGCGTAGCTGAATACTTTATATTTTTTTATCGCTTCCGGTATAATGTCTTTTCCAAAATCTATCATCGAAACATCTTCCAAAAGTTCTTTAAGGACATTTCTTCTAAAAATATATATTCCCATAGAAGCCAAATATTCTTTTTTAGGGTCTTCTATATCGAACATTTTCTTTTGTTCAGCGCTCAATTTTAAAGAATTAAGAATATCATCTTCTTTAGGTTTTTCATGGAAATTCGTTATTTGCCCTCTTTTATTAACGAGCATTACTCCGAAACCTTTTGCATCCTCTCTCATAACGGGAACAGTTCCAACCACTATATCCGCTCCAGTTTCTAGCATATGGCGATTCATAACATTATAATCCATACGATAAACTTGGTCGCCCGAAAGTATTAAAACATTATTAATAAATTCATTGTCGAAATGCGAAAGATTTTTTCTAACGGCATCTGCAGTTCCTTGATACCAATCTATATTCGTGTCCGTTTGTTCTGCGGCTAAAATACTTACATGTCCTCCCGAAAAGTTGTCGAATCTATATGCGTTATAAATATGATTATTTAAAGAAGCGCTATTAAATTGCGTTATAACATAAATATTTCTCAGTCCGCTGTTGATACAATTCGATACAGGAATATCTATCATTCTGTATTGTCCTCCAAGCGAAACCGCCGGTTTTGAGCGAGCTTTAACCAAAGGATATAATCTAGTTCCTCTTCCTCCTCCAAGTATTAAAGCGACAGTGTTGTATGCTCTCATAAAAAAACTCCTAAAATTATTTAGTTTTATATTATTTAGTATAATATAAAATTTTACATTTTTCAATAATTAAAATTATTTTATATAATATTAAAATATTTTAAAGCCTTATATATTCCGTCATTATCTACATTATCCGTTATATAATCGGCAACTTTTTTAAGCCTATCGTTTGCATTTCCCATAGCTATTCCTATCGCACAATGTTCTATCATAGTTATATCGTTTCCGCCATCTCCAAAAGCCATAGTTTCTGAAATATCGATTTTGTAATATTCTATAATTTTATTTACGCCGATATCTTTTCCTCCACCTTTTTTGTTAATATCGGCGAATGCGGGATGCCATCTACTTGATTCGCAATCTTTAAAAATTTTTTTCATTAATTCTTTTTCTTTATTTTCGTCCACAAATATATTTATTTGCAAAATATTATTAATATTTTCTTCGACGAATTCATGATAATTTTCAACGACTGGTATTTCTATATCCACTCCTTCGTTAAGTCGTTTTACTTTATCGTCTATATAATTAATAAATATTCCTTCGTTCGTCATAATCGAGCATGGAAATTTTTCTTCGTTTTTTAAATATTCGAGTAAAGAGCGGACGGTTTCTTCGCTTATTCCGTTTCTATATATTTCTTTACCATCCACATAACAATCATTCCCATTAGCCGTTATATATCCGTCAAATTCCAAATCGTCCAAATTATTAACTTGCTTTTTAATTCTTCCCGTGGCTATAAAAACTTTTATGCCTTTTTCTTTAAGTAGTTTTATCGCAATTTTTGAAGAATCTAAAACTTTATGAGTATCAAAACTTACTAAAGTTCCGTCTATATCAAAAAATATCGCACTAATCATAAATTACAAATCCTTAAAAATTTTTAGAGTTTATAAATTTTAAAATCTATTTTTTAATCTTTATAAATTTTGTATTTTATAAACTATTATATAATAAAATTAATATTTTTTAAATAAAAATTTATATAGACATATTTTCAAACCGTTTACTTGATATATTAATTACTTTTGATATAATTAAAAACAATTTAAAATAATTTTTGATTGAGAATGATTAATATAGACGTAAAATTATGGAAAAAAATAAAACTAAAAACAATAAATCTATAGGAATAATAGTCAATACTTTAAGAGGCGACCCTGCTTATATTTTGTCAAAAATAAAAACCATACTTAAAAAACATAGTATGGAACATATAATAATCGACTATGATATATCTTCTTATCAGAATATAGTTAAAGCGAGAAAAATATTAAAAGATGTTTCTATGCTTATTTCGATTGGCGGAGACGGAACTTTACTTTCCGCGTTGAAAATAGCTATAAAATACAATATCGCCGTTCTTCCAATTTATAACGGAAGTTTGGGTTTTATATCGGAAATTCCTCCAGAAGAATCTTATTTTATATTGGAAGAATATTTAAATAATAAAAAGAGTTTATACGAAATAGAAGCGAGAACTTTACTCGAAGTGAGACTATCAAAAAGTAATTCAAAAGAAAATTCAAATATAAATTCAAAAAAAACTTCGAAGATAAATTCAAAGAATAATACAAAAATAAAAAATTATTTGGCTATAAACGAACTCGTATTGGGCAAATGCGACGGACGAGCGATATATGTCGATGTCAGTATAGAAGGCAAAATGATATCTTCGATAGTCGGAGACGGAGTTGTTATAGCTACTCCGACAGGTTCTACCGCATACGCTTTAAGCGCGGGCGGACCGGTTCTAGCTCCTACCATAGATGCCATATCTTTCGTTCCAATAGCGCCTCATTCTTTAACTTTTAGACCTTTGGTAATTCCTAAAGGCGACTCTATACAGCTTACTCTTTCAAAAAAATCTTTTAAGGCTATGATCACGATAGACGGATACGATATATGCAAATTCGACAAAAACGATATTCTAAAAGCTCAAATAAGCGAAAAGCATTGTTATATATTTCAAAGCGCGAAAAGATTATTTTACGATATACTTCGCAATAAACTTAAATGGGGAAGATGATGCTTAAATATCTCGAAATAAGAAATTTTGTATTGATAGATAAATTAAAGATTAATTTTAATAACGGTTTTAATGTTTTAACGGGAGAGACGGGAGCGGGAAAAAGTATAATAATAAGCGCTTTGGAACTTATAACGGGAGAGAAAGGCTCTGTTAGAATGGTTGGCGCAAACGGAGACAGGCTTATAGTTATGGGATGTTTTAGTTTAGAGTCTTCTGCAAGCATAGTAAAAAATAAATTAAAAGAATGGAATATTGAAATAAATAATAACGAACTTAATATAAAAAGAGAAATTACTAAAGAAGGAAAAAGCAAATCTTTTATAAATAATGTCGGAGTGAGAATAGCAGAATTAAAAGAGCTTGGAGATTTGATAGTCGATATTCATGGACAGCATGAACATCAATCTTTATTTAATCCCACAAATCATTTAAACTTTTACGACAGTTATTTGAATATCGAAAATAAATTGGAAGCGTATAAAGAACATTATGGCAAACTTACTAAATTAATAAAAAAATATAACGAAATATCGCAAAATAAAAATAATATAATAAAAGAAAAATCGTTTTTGGAATACGCGATAGACGAAATAGAAAAAGCCGATTTAAAACCCAACGAAGACGAAGAGATAAAAAATGATATATCCGTAATGTCAAATGCAGAAAGTATAGCCTCTTCTTTATCCGCCGTAAATAAAGATATTTTCGGAAACGAATCCGGAGCTTATTTGAAATTAACGAGAAGCATCAATATACTTCAATCGATATCGCAATATGATGGCAGATTGTCGGATTTGTCGTCTCAAATAGAAGGAATAAGTCTCAATCTTGAAGATATAAAAGGAGTATTAAACGAAATCAGAGCGAAAACGAAATTCGACCCTAAAGAATTGGAATCTTTGAACGAAAGATTATTTTTTATAAATAATTTGAAAAAAAAATACGGCTCGAGTATAAAAGAGATTATAAATTACGCTAAAGAATCCAAAGAAAAATTAGAATCTTTAAATTTTTCCGAAGAGGACATTATAAATTTAAAATCGGAAATCGAAGAATTGAGAAAAACAACTTCAGTTTTGGCAAAAGAAATATCAAATATAAGACATAACAAAAAAGAAGAATTTATAAAAGCCATAGAATCGGAAATGAACGATTTGGGAATGTCGTCTACAAAATTCGATGTAGAAATAACGTCGGATGAAGACGAAGAAGGAATATTAATCATAGACGGCGTTAATGTAAAAGCGAACTATAACGGAATAGACAATATAGAATTTATAATAGCGCCCAATAAACAGAGTATGTTTCAACCTTTAAGAAAAATAGCTTCGGGAGGCGAAATATCTAGAATAATGCTTTCGCTTAAAAATGTTCTTTCTTTGGGAGATTATTCGGAGACTATGGTATTCGACGAGATAGATGTGGGCGTAGGCGGAAGAATCGCCGAAGTTATAGGAGAAAAAATAGCCGCTTTATCGAAAAGAAAACAAATTTTAAGCGTCACTCATTTGGCGCAAATTGCAATATACGCCAATAATCATTTTAAGGTTATAAAAAACGAAGGCGAAGACAATGTTACTTCCACCATAGAAGAGCTTAATGATAATACGAGAGTTAATGAAATTGCAAGAATGATAACGGGAAAGGAAATAACCGAAGCGAGTATAAAACATGCTTTCGAACTTTTGGAAAGCGCTAAAAAATCCATAAAAAATATTTATTAACCATTGATAATATTATTCGTTTTTTAAATTCTTATTTAGATTATTTTTTTTAATTATTTTTTGATTTGAAAAATAAAATTAAATTGATAAAAGAAATTATTATAAATATAATCCAGCAAATTGTCGTGCTATAAAAATATTTCATATCTGGATAAAATTCGAATACTACATCGTTGTCGCCCGCTTCAATATAAACTCCTCTGAATAATAAATTTGCATTTAGCAATTCTCTCTCTTCTCCGTTAACAAATACTTTCCAATTTGAATTATATCTTTCTTTTGAAATTAAAATTCCGTCGTCTGGAGTTTTTACATTAAACGAAATTTTATTATCGTTATTTTCAATCATTTCTATTATATGAGTAGAATTAGAATTATTTAAATTACTATTATAATTTATAAGAATAACTTCTTTAGACAAATTGAAATCCTCGATTTTTAGTCTATTCAAACCGTCGTTAAAATCTTTAGCGTTATAAACTTTGCCGACAAATTCGTATTTGTTTCTATAATCTTTCAATTCGTATAAAATGGCGGCTGAAAATTCATCCTGATATTCCGTTATTTCTATAATATCGTTTGCAATTATAGATTGTTCCAAATAAGTAGGACTCAATATATATCTTACTCCTAGTAAATCCATAAGTCTCGGTTGATATGTTGCATAATCGTTTATCCTAAAAGCGCCGAAAACATCCGTTATATCTTTGCTCAATCTGCTAGCGGCTGGAGGTTCGGTTAACGGAATTTTATAATAAGGCATAGTGTGAGTTGTATATCTATATAAATATGGAATTAAAATCGGCATCGTAGTTTTGTTGCCATCTTCTTTTAATATATGTTCAACTATCGGAGTGGAATTATACATTTCGTTTATATTTGATTTAACTATAAACATATTCCCACTTTGTGTTAAATCCAAAAATAAAATCGCCATAAAAATATATGGCAGATATTTATAAAAAATATTTTCTTTGCTTGCAATAATTATATATGCAAAAACTACAACGCTTCCTATTATAAGAAATCCAATATTTCCAGAATCGTAAATTGAAAATAATATAAAACCCATTAAAGGAATCAATGCTATATATCTTTCTTTTGCATCTGTTTCTTTTAACGAAATTGAATTTATAATTAAAATCATAAAGGTAGAAGATACGAGAGTTAATCTTATAAAAGACATGAATATATTTTTAGAAATTAATTTAGATTTTTGAGCTTGCCAATTTGGGAAAAAACTATCGTATATAAAACCTTTTCCAAGTATCGTTATAATCATTAGTATAAAAGAAGCGATAAAAATTATATACATTATTTTTTTTGCAATATTTATATATTTATAATCTTCTTCCAAATATTTTAATAAATTATTTTCTTTTTTTGATTCTCTTTTTAATTCTATAGCTTTGAAAATATAATCTGCTGCAAAAGACGAAATTATCGAAAAAGGAATCGGTATAATTTCTATAAATTTATTAGGATTTCTCGCGTCTTGGAATATTGGAATTTGAAATAAAGCTCCATAAATTAGAGGAAAATATCTTCCGAAACTCGCAATTAAAAAAAACAAAGCAGTTCCAATCCAAAAATATTTTTCTTTATATTTTTTACGGCTTATAAATATTGCAAATATAATAAATAAAAAAGTTATATAGCCGATATTGGCTGATGTCATAGAATAATTGGAAGTTTTAGCCTCTCCGCTCATATTCGCAACGCGTCCCCAATAAGGATGAGTTTGACTTCCCGAATAATATCCGAATAAACCGGGAATAAAAAAACCAAAAATTTCCTCCGGCGGATAAGACCATCTTGTAGCCCAATCCCATAATTCTTTTTTATTGCTAACTCCCGCAGCTCCCATATCTTGAGTATTTCTCGTAATCATTATTATTTGAAGCGACATTAAAAACGAAAATATCGCCACCAGTAAAAATTTTAAACATAAAAAAATAATTTTTTTGTATTCTTTTTTAATAAAGTCGAATAATTTTAATTGATTTTTTTTGTTATACAATAAATAAATAAAATAAACCGCCAAAAATAAGGCAAAATACATAGCTACATCCAAAGCGCCTCCTAAAAACGCTATTCCTAAAAACGCTCCCGTAAAAAAGAAATCGATTAATTTTTCATTATTCATTGCCTTCGATAGAAAATATAATACTAAAGGAAAATAACAATAGGTTTCAAACTTTCCCAAATGTCCCGGTAAAATTAAAGTGATAATGGAATTTGAAAACATTAAAGCTATAGCGCCGAACATAGAGGCTTTTATAGACAATTTTTTTTCTCTTAAAAATAAAAATAAACCGTAGCCCATTATCGTTATATGAAACATTACTGTAATTTGCGGATAAATATTCACGGGAAAAATAGCCATTAATAAAGATTTTGGATGAATTGGCACTGTGGAACTTGCGGATATAGTAAAATAAGCGTTATTCCAAAAATAAATATTGCCGCTTAATATGGCTTCTTTAATATTTTTTATTTCCCATAAAATAACATCGCCCATTTGAAGATAGGAAAAAGTCAAATTGCTATAAAAAAACAATATCGAAAGAATGGCAAATATGATTGGATATTTTATTTCTTTTTTTAATAAATTCATTATCTTTCCAATTTTTATGATTTAATTTAATTTATTTATCGCGTTAATTATACTAAAATAAAGCCGTTTTGTCAAAAATATTTTTAATT
>CAZUEE010000047.1:0-15714 GCA_964619175.1 uncultured Brachyspira sp.
AAATTTATAAGCGAGAATACAGGATTAAGTATTGAAGAAATTAATAAACTTTGATATGTGTTCTTTTTTCTACCGAGAAAAAAGAACCAAAAAAGAAGGCTTCTTTTGTAAAAGAAGCAAAACAACTCCGTGCAGAATTCGTAGCTTTTTAGTTTATGGGATAATTTAAATCTTTTAATTTCCTCCTTCCACAATTTTAATCTCCTCCTCACTCAAACCATACAATCCGTAAACAATCTTATCAATCTCTTCGTCAAGCGCCTCGACTTGTCTCTTCAAAATGGTTATCGTATCGGGATTATTTTCATTATTCAATTTTTTATTAACCGCCATTATATTGTCTACAAGATTAACTAATTTATCGTGTTTTTCTTTATCCGACTTTTTTGATAAATCTAATTTTGGAATCGGTATAGAAGCTAATTGATTTTTTTGTATATGCGGAAATAATGTGTCGTCATTTACATAAATATTTTTAAACCAAAAATTAACTACCTTTGAATTTAATATCCCTAATAAATATTGAATATTTGTATTATCCTTAATATGCACATTATATACTACATTTGTATTGCAATAGCCAACTTCATCTAATGCAAACTCTATATTATTAGAGACAAATTTTGTCAATAATTTAGGTGTTTTTGTAAATATTTCTTCTCTTTTAAATATTTTTGCTTCATTCTTAAAATCAGGACGCACATAATAGCCTCCCCATTTTACAATATATCTATGTATATTTTCACCTCTTATTATTTTATATTTATTCTTATTTTTATTAATTTTAGGATTATTAAATCCGCATTCAAATCCTCTAATTATATCGCAATGTAAACCTAAATTAGAATGATTAGTAAATTTTATTTTATTAAGTAATTCCATATTATCATTTTTTACTAAAAATGGAAATATTTGAAATGGCATAATATCAATAAATTTTTTATTCATATTTTGAAAATGATTATATTGTGATTTATCAAATAAACCTATTTTAACAAAATCATTTGATTTTAATTTGGAAGATATAATTACATTAGCTTCTACTGACGCTCCTAAAAAAGGTTTGCCTGCGTCTACATATTCTATAATACTAAATTTATTAATATAAAAATCTCTTAAACCTTGAAAATTTTCGTTTGTAGCCAATCTTTTTGGAAGAATAAATCCATAAATTCCTTTTGGGTTTAATATATTATAAGATAATTCAGTGAATAGAGAATATAAATCATATTGTCCTAATGCAAGATTATATTTATTTGTAAAATAATTTTTATATTCTTTATTGAAATCCAAAGTTCTTATACTTACATAAGGCGGATTGCCGATAACAATATCAAAACCACCCGAATTAAATATTTCCTTAAATTCCTTCTCCCAATCGAAACAATTAATTTTATATTGCGTTTCAATATCTATATTAAGACTGTCGCTTCCTTTGTAAAAATCGTTTGAGATTAAACTATTTCCGCATTTAATATTCTCTTCCAAAGAAGGCAAAGCTCTTTCGTTAAATAAACTTTGATTATTCATTATCGATGCGGGAGTCTCGCCTTCCATACATTTTAAAAGCAAAGATAATTTTGTCACTTCCACAGCGTTTGAGTCAATATCCACTCCAAAAATATTATTCTTCAAAATTTGTTTTTTTATCCATAAAGTAAGCTCTCCCGATTCATGGACAACATCCTCTTTTGAGCCTCTGAATTTCTTACTTCCATATTTAGAATAATATTCCCTATGATAATTAAGCAAATATTTATATGCTCCAAGCAAAAAACTTCCGCTCCCACAAGCGGGGTCGACTATCTTTATTTTCGCTATCTCTTCAGGTTTCTTGCCCTTTATCTTCTCTCCTACCGTATTCTCCACGATATAATCTACAATATATTCGGGCGTATAATAAACGCCTCCGGCTTTTCTTACCTCTGGCTTAAGTTCTATCTTCGCTTTATGATTATTCCCAATCGTTATAGTCTTGCCCAAAAATTGCTCGTATGCATTTCCTATAATCTCAACCGATATAACCGAAAACTCATAAGGACTTATCGGATAATATAAATCGTTGATTATTTCTTTAATTACTTTATTGTCGACTTTAATCTTTTGAGTAATTTTATCTTTAGAAAAATCAAAAAGCCCCGAATTATATCTGCCATCCGCTTTCTTAAAAATATCCACAATATTTTTATAATAATCTTCTCCTACACAAGCATCTTTCAAAGCTCCGTAATTTTCTACTCCTCTATCTTCTGCAACCCTCAAAAATATTATTCTGTCTATTATATGTTGAACTGCAAAATTTAAATCTCTTTCCGACAAGTTATTTAATTTGCTTATACTCGAGGCGAGTTTTGTCCTCAAATTATCAAGCGACCCCAGAAAATCAACATCTACCGATTCAGTGCCTTTTTTGTTTTTCGCATCGGCGTTATATTTTTCTAAAGAGCCTTTTAAAACATTTTCTTTTGCAAATGTGTCGTATAAAAAGTCGAATCTATTTAAATAATCTTCATAATGTATATATTCTATCCTTGATATATAGGCTCTGTCGTTTGGAGAAGGTTTTTTAGAACAATCGTAAATAGCAAACTCTTCAAAGTCGGTTAAAATACTCACCCCCAATTTACTGCTCCAAGCATAGCGCCGTATTTGATAGGCGGCATCCGAATCCTCTTTTAAATTCCTGCTTGGTTTTTTCGCTTCCACAAAAAATACTCTGTTGCCGCCAATACGAAAAGAATAATCGGGAGCTTTGGTTTCTTTACCGATTTTGACTTTATCCTCATGTATAACTTCCCTAAACGACTGCGAATAACCTTGCTTGTTTGAAATATCCCATCCCAAAAACTCGAATAAAGGATTAATAAAATCTTGTCTCGTCAAAGTTTCGTTATAATCGCTTATATGAAACTGCTTATAATTGTTTTTAAATTTTTCTACAAGTTCCTTGATTCCATCAAATGCCAATTCTTTATTTGTTTTCTTTCCAGACATATAAATTCCTTTATCAATAATACTATAATTATATATCAAAATAAAATAAAATAAAAAACAAAATATTTAGTTAATTAACATTTATTATTTAATACATAAACATAGCATCTCCGTAGGAAAAGAATCTATAATTATTTTCTATGGCGTTTTTGTAAGCGTTCATTATATTATCGTATCCGGCAAACGCGCTTACCATAGCCAAAAGAGTCGAATGCGGAGTATGGAAATTAGTTATTAAAGCATCTACGCATTTGAATTTATAAGGCGGATAAATAAATATATTTGTAGCTCCCTTCAATCTTTTAAAATCTCCATTATCGAATTCACTTTCCAAAACTCTCGCAACCGTAGTTCCGCATGAGATAATTCTTCTTCCCATGTTTTTCGCTTCTTTTATTATATCGGCGGTTTCTTTTTCTATGATAAATTTTTCTTCATGCATTATATGATTTTTTAGATTATCTTCTTTTAAAGGATTAAAAGTAGAAAATCCGACATGCAAAGTAATATAACGAATTTCAATTCCGATATTTTTTATTTTTTCTAAAAGTTCGCTTGTAAAATGAAGGCCGGAAGTAGGCGAGGCTATACTCCCTTCGTTTTTTGCGAAAACATTTTGATAAAATTCTTTATCGTTGTCGTTATATTCTTTCTCTCCTCTTTTTTTTCTATTTTGAATTATATAAGGAGGCAGAGGAATATTGCCTATATTATTTAAAATGTCGGCGTTAAGAGGTTTTGAAAATCTAATTAATTTTGTAGCCATATTATCTTTTTCTATGATAGCTTTTATATTGTTAGAATTCTCGTAATCCAAATATAAAATGTCTTTTTCTTTTATGTTTTTTCCTTTTATTAAACATTCCCAATAACTTTCGTCAAAATCGATTTTTTGCAAAAGGAATATTTCCGCATTCCCTCCAGTTTTCTTTTTTGCATATATTCTTGCAGGTATAACTTTGCTGTCGTTTAAAACCAAAATATCGTCTTTTTTAAAATAATCGATTATATCGTAAAAAAATTTATGTTCAATTTCTCCCGTTTTAATATTCATAGTCATTAATTTGCATTTGTCTCTGTTATAATTTGGATTTGTGGCGATTAATTTTTCGGGCAAATAAAAATTATAAGTTTCTTTATTTAGATAATCAATCATATCGTTCAAATATTTCAAAAAGTTATTATTATTTTTTTATGTCTTAAAAATTTAATCAAATTTTTCTTGCTTATGGAATTCGATTTTAACAAACAGTATTCTTCGTTAAGTTTTATTATATTAATTCCCTTTCTTTTAGCTTCATGAATTATCTCTTCAATTTTATTTTTATTTTTTATATTAATAAGAGTGACATTTTCGTATATTGAAGATATAATTCCTCTTTCATACCATCTTTTAAGATTCGTTTCTATATGTTTCGGCATATTTATCGAATTATTTTTCAAAGTTTCTTTTAAAATGTTTAAAAAATTATAAAAACTATATTTTGAATCGGGATTATTAATCATAGTTTTTCCTTTCAAAATTTTATCTTCCGTCATAGTATAAGTGTAAACGGTTTCGTTATTGTCAAGCGCAAAATATAAATTGCACATATAAATAAAATCGTTGGAAAACATATTATGATTGATTAAAGTTATTTCAAAATTTCCGTTTATAAAACATTTTTTATTCGAATTTTCTTTAATCGAATTATCTTTATTGTAATCGACATTTTTTAAAGATATAATCGCATTCTCGTAAAAAGAAACTTCCAAAAGTCCGAGTAAAAACATAGAATATAAAATATCGTTATAATCTTCAGTATTTAGAATGATATTATATTTTTCTTTCAATTCTAAAATTAATTTTGATTTTGAAATAATATCGTTATATTCCAATATTTTTAAAATCTTTTTATGATAAGGCGAATAATTTTTATAAAAACTTTTTAATATAATTTCTATTCTTTCTTCTATATCTTCTTTCAAATAATTTTTTATATTGTCGTATTCCAATAAAATAAATCCTCTATTGTCGATTCTTATTAAATCTAATTTTAAACATATATTTATTATAATATTCGAGCTCGTATTAAAACTTAAAAATTTAACATCGATATCATCTATATTAAGTTTTTGTATATCCGCTTCGTAAAGTAAAGTTTCAATGTCGTTTAATATATTTAAATGATTGTATATAAAAGTCGAAGAATAAACATTTTCATCAAAACTTTTTTCTATTTTTTCTATAACTTTATTGTTGTTTATCCCAATATAAGGATTGAAATTTTCTTTATAAAAATAAACGCATAATATGTTCGCCTTGCATAAAATTGACAAATCTTCGTCCGATATTTTGAATTTGTTTTTTTCAAATATTTTGTCGTTTTCGTATAAAGAGATTATGTCTTTTAAATATTTTTTATATATATTCGCGTTATATTGAATGTCGATATAATTTGAAATTTTAGGCTCTTCCAAAATTATATTTTTTATAATTTCCTTTACATTTGGAGTAAAATATAATATATCGTCTCCAGAATTTAATCTTCTCCTTCTCATTTTAACATATATTAATCCGGAATTTTTTATATCTTCTATAGAATGATAAAATATCGGCAAATGTTTTTGAGAATAATTAAGAGAATATGCAATATCCATAGAACTTAATTCTTTCGATTCTTTACTTAAATTTTTTATAAGATAATAAATAATATTTTTTGATTCTATTGGCAGTTTATAAAATTTAAAAGAAACAAGCGAAATATTCGAGGATTTATTTTTTAACTCTTCTATATTTTTTACTTTCCAAATTTTAAATAATTCTTTTAAAGTATCTTCAGAAATTTGTTCATACATATTATTTTCTAATTTATTTTATTATAAAATATTTAAAAAATCCCTGCGCTACATCGTCCGGTCTTTTCGATTGTATCCAAGCTATCATAGGTTGCCCTTTTATCAATCTATAAGGAACGAGTCCCCACATTCTGCTGTCGCAACTTTGGTCTCTATTGTCTCCCATTACGAAGAAATAATCTTCGGGAACGGTATATATAAATTCGTCTTCTTTGTCTTTAGCGTTGGGAATATATATATTCATCCAAAACCATAATTTAACATCGTCGCTTACGATTTTATCGTTTATATAAACTTCAAAAGAAGAAGTGTCGTTATAATAATCCGCTCTGTCTACAAGTTTTCTGAATATTATCGTATCGCCTTTTTTAGGAATATAAACCGGTCCGTATATGTCTATAATCGGGTAAAATTCTCTCTCTCCGTAAAAAAAATATCCCCATTTATCTTCGACTCGTTTTCCGTCTATAAATATATTTTTCTCTCTCAATTCTACAGTCTCTCCCGCTGTCGCTATAACTCTCTTTACGAATTCTTTTCTTGGGTCTAAATCGACTGTCTTGAGTCCAAAAAATAGAGGCATCGGAGCTAAATGTTTTCCTCCCGTAAGTTTTTCTCCTATAAAATCGGACAATAAAAATCTCGGGTCCCAAGTAAATGGAGTAATCGAAAATATCATAATCGGCAATTTAAGAAGTTGAACGAAAGGGGAAGGCTCGTAATAAGGCATAGCCGATTCGCAACCGAAAGTTGAAGAAGGAGGCGCTCTGAAAACCACCAAATCTCCCCTTTGAGGCGATTTTATTTTTGGAAATCTATAACCCAAAAGTCCGTCCGTAAAAGGAAATTTAACTCCGTAAACGAATCTATTTGCAAATAATCTGTCTCCCGGCATTATGGTAGGAATCATCGAACCCGTAGGTATTTGATAATTCTGTATTAAAAAAGTATTGATAAGAAACACTATTAATATAGCGTATAGAATTTCTTTTAAAGTATGTTTAAAATTTCTGCATTCGCCGATTATAGTATCGGTTATATTTTTCATAGGATTTTCCATTATATAAACCTTTTTATAAATTGTAAAAATATTAATGTATTATTGTATAATATTATAGACAAAATAGCAATTATAAAATAATCAAATATATTTACGACGCGTTTATAACTTTTAAACATCGTTTAATTTTTTTAATATTGACTTTTTTATTAAAGGTAATAATATTAAACAAAAATTAAAACAAAAATCAATCAAGGAGATTAATATGTCAATAGCTGACGATATAAAAACTGGATTTTATGCGGGAATAGGTTTAATGTTAAAAGGCAAAGAGAAAGTCGAAGATGTGGCTAGAGAATTTATAAAAGACAGAAATATGGATGCCGAAGAAGGAGAAAAATTCGTAAAAGATATGGTATCGAAAGCCAATGAAACGAGAGAAGAATTTGGAAAATATTTGGATGAAAAAATACAAACGACTATAGATAAAATGGGATATGTAAAAAAAGAAGATTACGAATCGATAAAAAAAGAATTGGAAGAATTAAAATCTTCAATAAAAAAAGAAGAGTAAAAATTATAATATTTATGTTTTAAGCATTCCATTATAGGAAAACTTTCAAGTGACTAATATAAAATCAATAAACAGAACTAGAGAAATAATATCGATAATAATAGCTTACGGTTTTAGGGATATAATAGCGATAACGCCTATACTTAAAATAATAAAAAAACCTATTTCAAAATTCAATATAAAGTATAAAGGTTTGGATTTAAGAAATTATAGCAGAGGACAGAGAATCAGAATGGCTCTCGAAGAATTGGGAACTACATTTATAAAACTCGGGCAGATTCTATCGAACAGAAACGACATACTTCCTAAAGATATAACGGATGAATTAAGCAAACTTCAAAATCATGTTAAACCTTTCGACGAAAAAGAAGCGATTAATATAATTGAAACGGAATTGGGAAAAACTATAGAAGAGACTTTTGAATCTTTTGAAAGAACTCCGAGCGCTAGCGCTTCGATATCTCAAGTTCATGTCGGGGTATTAAAAACGGGAGAGAAAGTGGCTATAAAAGTAAAGCGTCCCGATATAGAAGAGAAAATATTAACCGATATAGAAATCATAGTATGGCTTTCTAATATGTTGGAAAAATATAACGAAGAATACGCTTTTATGCAGCCTCAAAAACTTATAAAGGCTTTTAAGGGGCAACTTTTACAGGAATTGGATTTTAATTTTGAAAAAAACAATACGATTAAATTTGCAAGATATTTTGAGAAAAATAAAAATGTAAAAATAACCAAAGTATACGAAGATTACAGCACAAAAAATATTCTAACTATGGAATATATAGACGGAATAAAAATTTCGGATATAGAACCTAACGACACTAAATACGATAGAAAAAAACTCGTATCTATCGGAGTAGATGCCGTTTTGGAGCAAATATTTATGCTTGGATTTTTTCATGCCGACCCGCATCCCGGAAATTTGATGGCTTTGGAAAATAATGTTTTATGTTTTATAGATTTTGGAATGATAGGCTTTATTCCGCCGAATTCAAAAGACGCTTTTTCGGATATTATCGTTAGTATAAGCGGAGCGGATTATTTAACTTTATCAAAATCTATACTCGATTTATGCAATCATAACGAGATAGCGAATATAGACGATTTCAATACGGCAATTTTTGTTTTTATAAGCAAATATATAGATATGTCTTTGGATAATATAAATATGGAAGACATATTCAACGAACTTATATATATTATAAGAGAGTTTAAATTGAGTTTGCCAAGCAATATTATGCTTTTAATAAAATCTTTGATAGTATTGGAAGGCGTGGCGAGAAATTTGGATAAAGATTTAAAAATAATAGAGCATATTAAACCTTTCGCCTTAAAATATGTGAAAGACAGATTGAAGCCCGACAATATATTTAAACAATCGAAAAATTTGTTTCTAGATTATTCGAAAGTATTAAAAAACATTCCTTCCGATTTGTCCGAATTCGTGGAAATGATAAAAAGAGGTTCGATAAAAGTTCAACTCGAACATAGAAAACTTGATATATTGTCGAATACATTGGACGGTTTAGCCGACAGATTGAGCTATTCTATAGTATTGGCTTCTTTAATAATATCGAGCGCTTTTATATTAAGCGCAAAAATTCCGCCATTAATTCATGGAGTTTCCGTAATCGGAGTGATAGGATTCGTTATATCGGGAATAATGGGTTTTATTATGATAATAAGCAGATTCATAAAAAAATATATAAATAAAAATAAAAACTGAAACCTTTACATTCTTAGTCTAATTAATAAGGAATATAAATCTATTCTTTGAAAAATATCGATTTTTGGATTAACTATTTTTATATTCGATTCCAAAGGTTTGTCTAAAACATTGTCGCATTCTTTTATTATATCGTAAATTATATTGATTTCATATTTGGTTAAATCTATTTTTCCAATTACAAAATGATTTTGTAAAACATATCCGTTGGTATCGTTATACGGTTTTATTAATACAAAATGTTTATTCTTGTATGAAAAATTGATGGCATATTCGATAGCTTTAGCGTTAATGCTAGTTTTCTTTATAGAATAAACAGATTCAAAATATGATTTCGCGCTTTTCATTTCGTTTAATAGTTGATTTAAAGATGTCATTTATATTCTCCTTAAATTATAATATTTTTATTATAGAATTTTTTATGCAGATTTATTAAAATTTTTTTAACATGCTTTTTAAGAATAAAAGTAATATTTTTTGGGATTATACGATTAATTAATATATTTGGAGTTACTTTACATAATTTTAAATAAATTTTAAAAATTAGCTGTCGGCTGTCGGCAAATTATAAAGTAAAATATTAATATTATATTTAATCATAGTAAAATTATATGATATTTAAAAATTTTGTCAAGCGATTTTTAATAAATTTATTTTCTTTATTTCGATGCTTATTAAAATAATCGTCACTATCAAAGCGATTCCATCTGCTATAGGTCCGGCAAACATTACTCCGTCTATTCCGAATATTCTTGGAAGTATAATAATAAGAGGAAGTAAAAATAACAATTGTCTTGTCATAGCTATGAAAGCTCCTTTAAATGCCTTGCCAATCGAAGTAAAGAAAGTGCCCGATATAGGTTGAACTCCGTTGACTATCATAAGCGACATATAGATTCTCATATATCTTTCGGCAAAACTAAAATACAATTCGCTTCCGTCTCCGAATATCGAAACAACTTGACGAGGAAATATTTGAAATATTAAAAATGAAATTAAAGCTATCGTAGTCGTTATGGTAATGCTTAATTTGTAAGTTTCTATAACTCTGTCGTAATTTTTAGCTCCGTAATTAAATCCTATTATTGGCTGACTTCCTTGTCCACTTCCTATTATAAAAGCCATTATCAACATATTGACTTTTGCTATTATTCCCGAAACCGCCAAAGGTATATTTCCTCCGTATATGGACATAGCGCCGTAATAACTTAAAACATTATTCATAGTGATTTGAACTATCATCATAGAAAATTGATTTATTCCGCCCGAAGCTCCAAGAAAAAATATTTTAAAAACATTTTCCGAATATAAATTAAAACTATACCTATTGAAAGTAATATTCTTAAAATGAAAAACATATCTTAAAGTTATAAAAAACGATATAAATTGTCCGATTATGGTAGCAAGCGCAGCGCCAGATATTCCCATATTGAGCTTAAAAATAAAAATAGGGTCTAATATTATATTTACTATTGCTCCTATGGATACGGAAAACATGGAATATTTTGGGCTTCCGTCCGCTCTTATTATGTGGCTCATAACGGTAGAAAATACAAAAGGAAGAAAACCGATGGAAGTTATGCTTGTATAATCTATTGCATATTGTAAAACTTCTTGAGTCGCTCCGAACATAAGCATGAATTTTTCTACGAATATTCTAACTATTACGGAAAATACAACGCTGAATATAATCGCAAGAACTATCGTGTTTCCTATTATATCGGCGGCTTTTTTCTTATTGCCCTGTCCTAAAGATATGCTGTAAATGGAAGCTCCTCCCAAACCTAAAAATAACGAAATTGACACGCATATCGTAGTAAGCGGGAAAGCTACATTTGTGGCGGCGTTTCCGTTTATTCCGATTCCTCTTCCTATAAAAATTTGGTCAACTATATTATAAAGCGAACCGACCAAAAGAGAGATTATACTCGGCGTGGCGTATTTAAAAAGGAGTTTATGGATTTTCTCAAAATATAGAGGATTGGAAGTTACATTATTATTAATAATATTTCTCCTTTTATATAATTATATAAAAAATAAATTTTATAAAATAAATTATAAAAATTATAAAAAGAAAGATAATCGTTTTAAGTATATTATATTTTTTTATTTTTTCAATCTTAATTTTTTATCAATTAAAATTATAATACAAACTATATCTATCAATCAAATATTTCTCGCCATAAAATATCAAGGCTATATAATATTTATCCTCGCTTTTAAAATCTGCAGTCAATTTATTTTTGGCTTCTTTAATATAATTATAATCTTTATCGAATAAAATTATATCGATGTCTTTTTTATATTTAGTAATAATATTTATAGAAGAATCTATATCGGTTGTGTTTTCTATTGAATAAAAATCTATATCTATTATATTGTCATTTTTTAAATACGGTTTAATATTTTCGTTTATATTCGTATTGTAATTTTTAAAAAAATAACCGTAAATAATTTGATTCGGATAATCGATTATATTCGCTTCGTTAAAATTATCGTTAATCTCGTTTTCGTTTTTGTATAAATATTCATTTTTAAAATTAAAACTTATATCGTATCTCGTTTCGTATGTCTTGTCTTTTAATTCGCCTTCGGAAGTTAATTTTAAAAATAATCTTTTTTGATTTAAAATCAAATCTTTCATTTCTATTTTACCGTTATAATTTAAAATATCTTTAGTATTTATTTTAAATAAAGATTTTTCAAAATTTTCGTCCAATATTTCTAAAATTATGTTTATATTATTTACATAGTTTACGGTTTTTATAGAAAAATCCATGATAAATCCGTTAGTTGGACTTATATTATAATAATCCGTATCTTCCAAATCTAAACTCGCCTTAATTAAAACATCCGAATCTATAAATTGAGCGTATTCTGGACTATCGTTCGGTTCTATTTCGTTTTTTTCAATTACGATATTATTTTTATCGTATGAGCATGTCGTTAATAAAAATATTATAAATATTAATTCTTTTATATATAGTTTTTTAAGATGCATAATTTTATTTGTTTTTTTATTATTTTTTATTTTATATTTTTTATTCTTGAGAAACTATTTTTAAATAATGCAAAAATTCTTTATCGTCGCATATCATTTTGCCTTCGTCGTCCGATAATTTTGCCACGGGTTTTCCATTGACGCTTTGAAGTTTCATCACTATATTAAGCGGTTCGGCTATCGGTTTAAAATCGTTCATAATAAAAGTGCCTATACCGAAAGTTATATTCGTTTGATTTTTAAACTCTTTATATATTTTATACGCTTTGTCAAAATCCAAACTGTCGCTGAATAATAAAGTTTTTGTCATAGGATTAATTCTTAACTTTTTATAATGATTTATAACTTTATAACCCCATTCTATAGGATTACCAGAATCATGCCTTATTCCGTCGTATAGTTTTGCAAAATATAAATCGAAGTCTCTTAAAAATTTATCCGTTCCCAAAGTGTCCGACAAAGCTATTCCCAAATCGCCTCTATATTCATTAACCCAAGATTGAAGCATGAATTTTTGACTCTCGGCAAGACGAACTTTGTCCAAAGCCTGCCCGATTTGATAATATTCATGAGCGTTCGTTCCAACGGAGAGTATGTTATGTTTTTTTGCAAAATAAACATTGCTCGTTCCCACGAAACATGACTTTGGAACTTCTTTTTTTAAAATATCGATAACTTTATCCTGCCATTCGAAGGAAAATCTTCTTCTTGTGCCAAACTCAGAAAATTTAAATCCGTTGTTTTCTTTATGCATAGGAATTAATTTATTTTCTATTTTGTCAATTAAATTTTTTTCTCCTTGTTTATAAATCGAATCCTTTCCATTCGTTTTTATCACAGAATAATGATAATATATTTCGCTAATCATAGACAAAACTGGAATTTCCCATAATATAGTTTGATACCAAGGTCCTTCTATTTCAACGGTAAGTTTATCGTCTTCGAATAACGCCTTTATATGCTCTTCCAAAGGTCTATATAATTTTAAGAATTCTATATAATCTTTCTTTATGAATCTTAAAGAAGACAAATAAGCGAGTTCTTCTTTATCAAAATGTATATCGCAAAAAAATTTTATCTGTTTCAATAACTCTTCATGCATTTCATAAGTCCAATTTAAAATATTTCTGCTTATGAAAACATACCTAACCCATACATTTGAAAATTGTCTTAAGGCGCATTGTTGCATAGTAAATTTATATAAATCGGTGTCCAATAAACTAATTATTATAGGTTGCATATAAATTTCCTTAATTTTTGTCGTTTTTGCTTATAATTTTTGAAATCCTATAAAGTCTATATATGCCCGAAATGAATCCTAAAAATATTCCCGCTATAAGAAACAACGGACTACTGTTCAATTTTTTGTCAATATAATAACCTATGAAAGCGAGTCCTAATATCATACTTGAAAATTCGATACCTAGAGAGGCATATTTTATACCGTTTTTCAAATCTTTATTTTCCATAATTCTAATTATTCATTATTATTTTTTAATTTTCAAATTTTATTTTTTAGTTTAACGAAGTAAAAATTAACGGATTTGCATTTTCCGTAGCAAGAATTAATTCATATTCTAATATTCCCGTTTTTGCGCTTCCTATAATTTCTCCTTTTTTTAAATCTTTATTTTCTGCAACCAAAGATGTGGCAAGCCCTTTATAAGTTGTTATTATACCAAATCTATGATAAATTACCATTGTAAAACCGTCTTTATTATTGTATGTAACGCTATGAACCGTTCCCGCAGCCGTGTTTCTTATCAAAGTTCCAGCTATAGTTTCAAATCCAATGCCCTTTGAAGTTAGAGAATTTTTTTGATAAGGTATAGAAATTACGGCATATCTCGAATCTATAGGTAAAATTGACGGAATCGATTCCAAACCATCGTTTTTTGAGTTAATATTAACTTTCAATTCTTCCAAATAATTTTTCACTCTTTCAAATTCTTCCGCTCTTGTATTTATAATGGCGGCTTTATCTACAAATTCATAGTTGGTATAATCTTCGCTGCTTTCTGTATCTTTCGTTAATCTAATCATATTAGTTCTATAATCATAATTTGTAATAAAAGAGTTGAATAAATTTTCAAAATAATTGACTTCTTCTAGACTATTGCTATAACTTCCTTCCAATGTTTCAACTTTATTAGCCATAACCGTATTTCTTGTTAAATACGAAAAAGTTATAAGCAATGCCGTAAAAAAAATAACGGAAAGTATAATAATCGAAAATATGGATAAAGATATAGTTATAGTTTTCTTTTTTGAATGAGGAACGAACATAAAATATAATCTTCGAGAGAGAATATTTTTTAATTCGTCTAATCTTTCGGAGAATTTGGACTTTTCTTCAATTATATGTTTGCGATTTCTTTTTTTCTTTTTAATCTTATACATTAATTTAATTTTAACTATAATATTAAATTTTATCAATATCAATTAATATATATATTTATCAAAGCTTCGTATATTTTTGTGGATAATTCTCTTAAGGCTTTATTTCCGTTAAGTCTCCAATCATGAATAAATCCTGCCTCAACCATAACCGAAGGAACATCCTTAGAAAATGTATTTTTATTATATTTGAATTCGAATTCGTCTCCCAATACTATCAATCCTCTAACGGCGATTCCATTTTTTAACAAACTGTTTCTATCGTAAAAAGTCCAAACGGTATCGGGAATATATCTATCGAAAGCTATAGTTGGGGAAATTTTATAACTTTCTTGCATTTTTTCGGATATTTTATTTGCAACTTGCATAGACGCGTTAAATTCCCCATTATAAGGACTTACTATTACATGGAAACCTTCCGTTTTCGCTCTTCTGCTTGCATAAGGCATATAATCGAAATGCAAACTAAGAAGCAAATCAAAATTATTTTCGATAGCGTAATTTCTTATGGCATATAATTCTAAAGTTTGATATCTCATCATATTTGTGGCTCTATAATTATTTCTAACTTTCGTATTATAAATTCCCAAAAGTTTATCGTAATTATTCGTCAAATATTCTTTTATAGGTCTTGAATAATAATCTCCGTCTCTGCTTAAAACATATTCGAATCTGTTATCTTCATCGAGTATAGCGGTTAAATGTTTCGCCAATCTTAAAGTCATATAATATTCGTATCCTAACCAGCCCACGCAACCTTTAGTTATCGCGTTATGCCCGGGGTCTATCAATATTCTAACTTTATTGCTTTTAGGTTTGATATTATATTTTTTTTCAAATTTATCTTTACCATTTCTATTTATTCCCGTCTTTCCCGATATACTTTTGTTTGCGGTTATTATTAAAGAAGAGAACGCTAATATTATCAGTCCTACAAAAACCACTGAAAAAACTATAAAACGATTTCTATTTTTCATTATTATTTTAATATTCGGATTTGTTTATATTTAATTTATTTAATATTTTTTGTCATTGTAAATATATTATCTTACTATAAACATTGTCGTCGAAAAAGCAAGATAAATTTTAGTTATTTTTATAAAAAAAATGAGAATTTACTTGCAGAACTTATAAACTCTGTTATACTATAACTTTATAATCTATGGAGAAAACATGTT
>CAZUEE010000048.1:0-15665 GCA_964619175.1 uncultured Brachyspira sp.
GTAAAAATAACTTCAAAAGCCCCTAATTATTAATATTGATTTTATAATGGTTTGTCAAAAAATTATATTTAACGACTTGCATGCCGATAAATTAAAAGTTATTATATTTATTGAATTTTATTTAATTTAGTATAATATAGATTATAAACTTTATCCATAAATTTTATGATAGAAAAATAAAAATACGGAACATTATGACAAAACGAATATTTTTAATTTTATTTAATTTAATTTTTAATTTAAACTTGCTAGCTCAAAGTTTGCCTCCTTCGCCGCCAGATAATCCTGAAGTTATCCCTATGAGCGAGATAAAGGAAGGAATGGAAGGCGTAGGTTATACGGTAATTCATGGAACGAATGTAGAGCCTTTCAAAGTAAGGGTTCTTTCCGTTTTAAGAAAAATGTGGAACGGAAGCGACGCTATATTGATAGAACTCGAAGGGCTTAATTTGGAACATTCGGGAACGGTTGCGGGCATGAGCGGCTCTCCGATTTATTTTGATGGAAAAATAGCTGGAGCTTTGGCTTTCGGATGGAATTATGCAAAAGACCCTATAGCAGGAGTTACTCCGATAGAAGAAATGTATAAATTATATGATGATACGAATGTTTCTATTTCAAAGGTAGCGTCTATAAGCAAAAATTCTTTGCAAACTCCTTTAATGTTTTCTGGTTTCAATGGAAATTCTTTTTCTGAATATTCGGATAAATTTAAAGAAATGGGATTTTATCCTATGCAAGCCGGAGGAACGATTTCGGATGTAAATCAAAGCAGAAAATTTTTATTTGGAGATTCCGTTGCAATAGTTTTGGTTGACGGCGATTTGTCTATAGCCGGAGTCGGCACGGTTTCGCATACGGACGATAAGAAATTTTTATTATTCGGGCATTCGATGTGGTCCAAAGGAAGATTGAGAGCTCCCGTTTCAAGAGCTTATATAAATCATATAGTCGCTTCAGCGGCTTCGTCTTTTAAGATTGGAGCTGCTTATTCCAATTATTTGGGTTATACGATTTATGACGGCACTTTTGGAGTTTCGGGAGTTTATGGAGAAGTTCCAGAAAATACTATGATTCCCGTTAATTTAAAAGTAGAAGACCAAAACTTTTTAAATAGAGATTTCAATTTTAGAGTATTAAACGACCCTACTTATTTTTCGTATTTGCTTTCGATGGCTATATACGAAGCGGTAACTTCAAGTGCAGGAAGCGAAGAGGACGGAGTATTTAGTATAAGTTATGAAATAGAAACGGATTATTTTGACGAACCTTATAAAGTAAGCGATAGAATATTAAGCTATTCTTCTAAAAACGCTTTCAGAGAGGCAATAGAACAATTGATTGCTCCCGTTAATTTTTTTATATACAATAATTTTAATAGAGTCGGAATAAAATCTATAAAACTTTCGATAAAAAGAAATAATTTGGAATATGCGTTTTTAAACGATATAACTTTATTGGAAACTCGGGCGATTGCGGGAGAGACTATACATTTGAGAGTAGGAATTACTCCTTACGGGATGGAAAAAACTTATATAAATATACCCGTTAAACTTCCCGTTGGACTCACTACGGATGTTTACAGTATTTATGTGGCTAACGAATATATATATAATTATGCCGAACGGTTGTTTATGCCAAATAAATATAAAATAAGAAGTTTAGACGATGTTATAAGAATATACGGCAAATCTTATGACGATAGGGCTTTGAAAGTATGGCTTTATTCTTCCTCGCGCGGAGTTCAAATAGGCAAAGATTCTTTTCCTATGCTTCCAATTTCAAAATATGGAGTTATTGCAGATAATTACACATCGGATAAATCGGCGGTTATAAACGCCATAGAAGGAGAATATAATATGCCTTACTCAATATTAGGTTTAATGAAAATAGATATAATAATCGAAGGGGCGGATAAGTATGAAAATCGCTAAAATCATTTTTACAATATTAATTTTATCTCATATTACGACTTTTGGGGTTGTGACGAGAAATTATTCTAGTTCAAGGAAAGGTTTTTATAATAACGGAACTTATAACGGAATAATGTTAACGGAACAAGGTTCTTTGGTTTTGGCTCCGATTATAGAAAAAGACGGTTCTATAGACGGGAAATTTATTTGGAAAATATATCCTTCCGATGACGGTTCTATATATGCGGCTATAAGCGGAAACGGCGCTGAATTATATAAAAGAAAACCGGGAGAAAGCAATTTTAATTTATTCGTAAAATCCACAAACGAAAGTGCTTTTACTTCAGTTATATCGGACGCTTCTGGCAATATATATGCAGCGACCGCTCCTTATGCAAGAATAATAAAGTACGACGATTCGGGAAACGAAATTTGGAATAAAAATGTAGACGATACTTATATTTGGGATATGAAATTCGACAATAAAGGAAATCTATACCTTGCCACCGGCGGAAATAACGCTAGAGTATTGAAAATATCTTCAAACGGAAATATAACCGAAATATTGAAAACAGACGAACAGCATGCAATGTCTTTATATTTCGATTCTAAAAACAATAAATTATATATAGGAACTGCCGGAAGAGGACTCGTTTTATCGGTAGATTTGTCGACTAATGCGGAAAATCCTTCGCACAAAACTTTATATGATACGGCTCAAAACGAAGTTTATGCAATCACGATGGACAATATAGGAAATTTATACTTCGGAACGGCGACTAGAGAACCTTCTTATTTAATTTTACCTTCGATAATAGATGGCGGGAAACAAGCCGATGACGGAGATAGAGAATTTAGAAATTCGTTATATAGAGCGGATACGAACGGAACGGTTCAAAGATTATTTTTCTTAAATCAAACTTTGGTTTTCGCTTTAAGCGGAGATAAAGACAATAATATATATTTCATTACGGGAGATGACGCTGATATTTATAAAATAAACGGAAATGACGGGCTTTTATCCTATGTCGGAGGACTCGAAAATAAAACGCTTTCTACTTTTACGGCAACTGAAGATGGATTATATTTTGCAATATCGAAAACGGGAGAAATTTACAAAATGCAAAATAATAATATTTCTGAAGGAAGTTTCGTAAGCGACACATTAGATTTAAAACTTTTAAGCAAACTTGGAAGTTTAAATACTATGAAAACGGTTCCTGAAGGTTCGGATATATCTTTTGAAGTTAGAACGGGAAATGTCGCAAGAGTGGACAATACTTGGAGCGATTTTATTCCCGTAGCAGAAGATGGAAAAATTAATGTTCCCGATGGAAGATTCTTGCAATTTAGAGTTACCATGAAAACTTCTAATGCGGATTCCGTTCCAATTTTAAGTTCTATGGATTTTACATATATTGAAAATAATTTGCCTCCAGATGTTTTAAATGGAGGATTGACCACTCATTATAAACAGCAAAACGATTCGAATGAAACTACAAAAAGTCCACAGTTGGAAGAAAACGAAACTATGATTTATTGGAAAGGAAGCGACCCAAACGGAGATAAACTAATTTACGATTTGGAATATAGATTAAAAGGCGAAAAAAATTATAGAAAACTTGCAAATAATTTGGAAAATCCATATTTTAGATTTAAATCCTTTTTAATGCCTTCTGGAATTTACGATTTCAGAATAACGGCAAGCGACAGATACGATAATCCTATAGATTTGGCAAAAACCAAAACTTTGGAAGTTCTTAATATAAAATACGACAACGACCCGCCCGAAATATTCGACTTTGCAGTTAAAACTGAAGGAAATGCAAGAAAAATAACTTTTAGAGTGGAAGATAAACTTTCGTTTTTAAAAACGGTTAGATATTCTACTATAATGGAAGAATGGCATTATATAATTCCAGACGATAAAGTATTGGATTCTATGAACGAGAGCTTTACTATTATTGTAGAAGATGAAAATGTCGGTTCGGTTACGATAGAAATTTTGGATATCGAAGGGAATATTAAATTCTACTCTTTTATAATTTAAATATTATTGATAAAATAATTGGAGAGAAAAATGAGCGTCTATTGTGTATGGTGCGGCAAAAAAATAGAGGAAATTCAGGGACTTGCCACTATGGATACATGCGACGAATGCGAAGATTTTTTTGAAGATAATATTGGCAATATCGCCGAAACTTTGAACGAACTTTTAAAAGAAAACGAAGAAGAATCAAATAAAAATCAAAAAGAAGAAAAAAAAGCGTGGATAAGCTATTCTCTTATAACGGCGATTCATATGTTAGGCTCTAAACCTTATTTAGAGTTTAAAGATTCCAAATATAAAGAAAACCTGCCTCAATAATTTAAAATAGTAATAAAAATAAAATATAAATAAAAATTATTTGCCGACAACCAAACGATATAAATCTTTATTATAATCTTTATTCGTTATGGTTTTGTTTTCGTATATAAGTTTTTTATATTTATCGTTTGCGGATATTTTATGCCTAAATCCTCCGTCCATTTTTAGAGAATATAAAATATCGCCTATGGTTATGGATTCTGGAGGACATCCTAATATATAAGATATTTTCGAACCTTCTACGATTTTTTTTATAAACATCGATTTTTCCAAACTTTCAGATATTTCGTTTATTATTGTCGGAGGAGTTTTCAATTCTTTTGCAAGTTCATACACGGTAAAAGGTTTCTTTTTGTTAATAAATCTATATGATACGGTATGCATAAGCTCCAAAGCTATGACTTCTTTTTCGGCAAAAGATAGTTTTATATTCGTTCTGTCGACTCCGTAAGCTCTAAAATATTGAAGCGAATATGTTAGCTCTGCTCCAAACAATATTATTATCCAAATTATATAAAGGAGCAAAAGTAAAACGGGTATTTGAGCGAAAGCGCTTGCCGAAGAAAATTCCACCGGACTTATACTTGTAAGCATATTATCTTCGTTGCTTATCACGACTGCATCTCCTATCTTAAAATTATATTTCATCAATTGTTCCAATACATTTGGAGAAAAATCTACAAAATTAAGAATATTCGTCGATATAATCTCTTTATCGTAAGTTGGAGCGCTCAAACCGTTTCCTAAATTTTCTATTATTCTATAACTTATTCTTTCCAAAGTAATATATGAAACATTTTTATAAATACTGTCGCCTACTGAATTTATTTCTTTTACGACATATTCTATTTTATATTTATCGCTGTCGAATATTTGTTTATAATTTTTTACATTTAAATTTAATCTAAAATAAACGCTAAAAAGACTTATTATAGTTATCGCTACCAACACGGAAGATATAGCCGCATTCGACCAATTTACTTTAGTTTGAGGAACTAAAACATAAGAAAATAAAACTAGTAAAGACATAGCCGTTATCGGAGTTACCCAAGAGAGCAATATTCTAATAAGTGGCGGAAAATTGTAAGCGCTTATATGAGTATAGGTTATAAGAGAAAAAGATATTCCAATCATTATCGGAATTAAAAATAGCAGCGCTATATAATTGGCGGCTACTCTCGGGAAGGAAGTTTTTATTTTAACTCTCCAAATTTTTACAAGAGATTTTTGTATATTATGAAGTATTAATCCCGTGCTTACCAAAGTCGATATAACTCCTATTAATCCAAAACTTGCCAAATTCGTATTGTCCGCTATATTGAGTATTTGTCTAACCATAGGTTCGTAAAACGGAGCGTTAGTTTCCATCCAGTCAAAAATTATCATAAAAATATTTTGATATAAATTAAAAACTCTCAATATAAATAGTCCCACTATTAAAGCCGGTATAAGCGACAAAGTTACAAGATAGGTTAATGAAGCCGCTCTTATCGTGCAATCGTCTTTTATAAAATCGGTTATCGCAAATGTTATAACTCTAAACAAATTTATAAAAAATCTTTTAACGGGATTAAATAAAGAAGCGTCCGTATGATATATATCCTCGCTAAAGAATTTTTTTAATCTTTGAAAATTTTTTTTTAATTTTTGTAATTTAGTCATATATATTTCTCTTAACTTGAAAAAATATTTATATAATGTATAATAAATAGAATTAAGCGAGGGTGGTGGAATTGGCAGACACGCTAGACTTAGGATCTAGTGCTTAGGCATGAGGGTTCGACCCCCTCCCCTCGTAAATCTATTCGTTATATCTTTTATCTTCCACCTCTATTGAAAATTTACATCTATCGCATACTTTTCTATAACCGCCGTCTGTTTTAATCATTCTCATAGATTTTTTACAACGACAAAAAGGACAATCTTCGCGGTCTCTAAATATTAAATACGACAGAAAACCAGCCATTCTTCCTATGCCCGATATAAAAAATAGCAGCCCAAACATTAAAATAAATATTATAATTACCACTATAAAAAATATAATAACCAATAAATCCACAATTAATAATTCCAATAAAATAATATAATTCTTTATATTATAAACTATAATCGTTATTTTTTAAAGGTTTTATTTATAATTTTTATAAATTTATTTTTTATTGACATAATAAAATTTATATTTATAATTTTACTATATAAAAAAATATAAAAAATAATAAGGATTTTTAAATGGAGATAGAAGAATTTTGCCAAAAATATACAGTTAATAGAGAAAATACGAATTCGGTAAAATGGGGAACGGGAAAAGATGAAAGATTTAAAACGGAAGGACTCATTCCTATGTGGGTTGCCGATATGGAATTCAGAGCGCCAGACGAGGTTATAGACGCTTTAAATAAAAGAATATCGCATGGAGTGTTCGGCTATACTCATTTATGGGACAGTTACTTTGAAGCATTTTTTAATTGGCAAAAAAAGAGATATAATATAGATTTGAAAAAAGAATGGATTTCATTTTCAAGCGGTTTGGTTAACGCTCTTTATTTGATCGTAAACGCTTTTACCGATAAAGGAGACAATATTATCATACTTACTCCAGTTTATTATCCGTTTCATAACGCCGTTAAAGACAACGAAAGAAATTTGATTTCCTGCGATTTAAAAAACGATAACGGAATTTTTAGTATCGATTTTGAAGAGTTTGAAAATAAAATAATAAAAAATAAAGTTAAATTATTAATTTTTTGCAATCCTCATAATCCCGTAGGGAGAGTTTGGACTAATGACGAGATAGAAAAAGTTTTTGAAATTTGTAAGAAGCATAATTTATATATAGTGTCGGACGAAATACATCAAGATATAAATATGGGAGTTCGTCCTTTTATTTCCGCTTTGTCTATAAAAAATAAAAACGATTATACGGATAAACTTATCGTATTAAATTCCGCTTCTAAAACTTTTAATTTGGCGAGCATGTTAAATTCGCATATAATTATACCAAACGAAGAAATTAGAAAAATATATAAGAAATTTGTAAGCAGATTTAATAGAACGGAATTCAATTTGCTTGGACTTATAGCCTCTGAAGCGGCGTATAAATATGGAGAAAATTGGGTTGACGGACTTTTAAAAACCATTAAAAGAAATTACGAATATATAAAAATTGAATTTGAAAATAAAGTTCCCGAAATAATAATAAGTCCTTTGGAAGGCACTTATTTGCCGTTTTTCGATTTAAGAGATATAGTTAACCAAAATAGAGTAAAAGAATTTATTCAAGACGATTGCAAAATAGCCATCGATTTTGGAGAATGGTTCGGAAAAAATTTCAAAGGTTTTATAAGAGTCAATATAGCCACCGATTTTAAATATATAGACTATTTTGTAAATACGGTTATTAAACAATTAAAAAATAAAAGTTATAAATAAAAATTTCTATTTGTTTTTTACTATCTAGATATTGGGACTGTTCGCCGTTACCTTAAGGCAGACAGAGTGAACCCATTGTGCTTTTATGAACATTAGCGCAATGGGTTTCAGTTACTTGTTATCTGTATGGATTGCACACCTCATTTCATTTGGCTTGCAATTACGACAAATAAAATATTTGTATATTACAAAATTCTATTTATCCTCATCGATTAAATTTTTTACATGTTTTACTATATCGAAGCCGGCATTTAAGGCTTTTGCAATAGAGCCTCCCGATTTATATAATATGTCTCCCGCTATATATAAATTATCAATCGAGCTTTCATGGATATTTCTTATTATAGGAACTCCGCTTTCGTCCAAATCAATAGAACATTTTTTTAAAAAATCTATAGGAGCGACTCCGCCGAGCGCATAAATAACTCTGTCGAATGTTTCGCTCGTTTCGTCGGCAAAATTAACTAAAACTTTTCCGTTTTCGTCCTTTATAGATTTTATATCCACTCCCAATTTAGCCTTTACTTTACCGCTTTCCATATCTTCTTTTATAGTTTCCAAATTCTTTTCGTTAGGTCTGGTAAATTCGCTTTTTCTATAGCTTATCGTCACATCGTTGTCTTTACCCAAAAGATACGCGTATTCTACAGCCGAATTTCCTCCTCCAACCACAAGCACTTTTTCGTTTTCTTTACATTTATAAATATTGAAATTAACCACAGCGTTCAAACTTGCGGGGATAGGATAATCGGGTTTATTTGGTCTGCCCATTTTTCCTATAGATACCACGACATATTTTGAAATATATTTATCGTTGTTTACTGTCAATACTTCGAAATATTCTCCGTTTTTTTGTATCGATTCTACTTCCGTATTAAAAAAAGCGTCTATATAATTTCCAAACACGCATTCGCTGAAAAGGTCTAAAACATCTCCTTTAGTTGCAGTTTCAAATTTTATATTACCGCTTAAATCGATTCTCTCTCCCTTATAATCTTTATCGACTCTCTTATCGTCTTTATAAAATTTTCTTATCGTAGTGGAATGATTGTCGCCTTTTTCAAGCAAAAGAACTTTAGGCATTTGAAGTATTGCTGCTTCTACGGCAGCCGCTATTCCCGCTGGTCCTCCTCCTACGATAATTAAATCATATTTATTTTCTATTTTATTTTCCATTAAATATTATCTCCTTAAACAAATTCAAAAAAAACAAATTAATAAAGTAAATTAAAATTAAAAACTAAAAAATTAAAAAGTAAAAATTAGACATCCAAATTTTTTACATATCTTGCATTAGCTTCTATGAAATCTCTTCTTGGTTTAACCTCGTCTCCCATAAGCATTGTAAATAATTGGTCTGCTTTTTCTGCATCTTCGGTTAATACTTGATACATAAGTCTCGTTTCTGGATTCATAGTCGTATCCCATAATTGGTCTGCGTTCATCTCTCCCAAACCTTTATATCTTTGTATGTCCGAATTCTTTCCTTTATTTGCTTCGAGTATTTTATCTCTCTCTTCGTCCGAATAGGCGTAAGTGAAATTCTTTTTATCGAAACTTATTTTATAAAGAGGGGGAACGGCTATAAATATATGTCCCAAATCTATCAAAGGGCGCATATATCTAAAGAAGAAAGTCAAAAGCAAAGTTCTTATATGCGAACCGTCAATATCCGCATCCGCCATTATAATAACTCTTCCGTATCTTATTTTCGATATGTCGAATGAAGAACCGACTCCGCATCCGAGAGCCGCTATTATAGGTTTTAAACTTTCATTGTCTATAATTTTATCGAGTCGCGCTTTTTCTACATTTAATACTTTTCCTCTTAAAGGCAAAATAGCCTGAAAATGTCTGTCGCGTCCTCCTTTTGCAGTGCCTCCCGCCGAATCTCCTTCTACAAGATAAACTTCGCATTTGTCCACTTCCTGCTCGGAACAATCGGCAAGTTTTCCCGGAAGAGTGTCGCTTTCAAGGGCATTTTTTCTTCTAGCCAAATCTCTAGCTTTTCTTGCAGCCTCTCTCGCTTGAGCTGCCGAAATGATTTTTTCCAAAATAACTTTAATAACTTTTGGGTTTTGAGAAAAATAATCGTTTAAACCTTCGAATACCAATTTTTCCGTAACGGTTCTAACTTCCGTATTTCCTAATTTAGTTTTTGTTTGTCCCTCGAATTGAGGATTTGGAATTTTTACCGAAACTACAGCAACGAGTCCCTCTCTCGTATCTTCGCCCATAAATGTTATTTTATTTTTTTTGTCAAGTTCGAGTTTTTTGGCAAAATCCGTGTATATTCTTGTCAACGCCGTCCTAAAACCTACCAAATGAGTTCCGCCTTCTGTAGTGTTTATATTATTACAATATGTAAAAATATTTTCGTTATAAGCGTCTACATATTGCATAGCAACTTCGATATCGGTTTTATCTTCCGTTCTATGCAAATAAATCGGTTTATCATGAAGCAATTTTTTATTTTCGTTTAGATGGGCGATAAACATTTCTATACCGCCTTCATAATAAAATTCATTGGTTAAAGTTTTTGTTTCTCTTTTGTCTATTAAGGTTATTTTTATTCCTCTGTTTAAAAATGCAAGTTCTCTTAATCTGTTTGAAAGTATTTTATAATCGTATTCCGTAGTTTCAAATATTTCATCGTCAGCTATAAATGTTACTTTAGTTCCGTTTTTTGAACTTTTGCCAACTTCTTTAACGGGAGATTCGGGAACTCCTTTATGATATACTTGTTTATATAATTTTCCGTCTTTGCTTACTTCCGCTACTAATTCCTTGCTTAAAGCGTTGACTACGGAAACTCCAACTCCATGCAAACCGCCCGACACTTTATATGTTTCATTGTCAAATTTACCGCCTGCATGCAATTTTGTCATAACCACTTCCAAAGCAGATACTTTCAATTTTGGATGCATATCTACCGGTATTCCTCTTCCGTCATCTTGAACTTCTATTATATTGTCTTTTTTTATAGTAACCGTTATGTTTTTACAATATCCTGCCATCGCTTCGTCTATACTATTATCTACAACTTCGTATACCAAATGATGCAAACCAGCCGAGCCTGTAGAACCGATATACATTCCCGGGCGAGTTCTAACGGGTTCTAATCCTTCCAACACTTGAATATTTTTCGAACTATATGTTTTTTCAACGGTAGCCATTTTTTATCCTCTTTAATTTATTTTTAACAAAATTAAAAAATTAAAACTAAAATTTATTTGATATATTATATATCTATTTTAATAATATTTCAAATCTTATTTAATCGATTGTTTTGCATTAAAATGTCGAAATAATCTAACATCAGAATTCATTAACTTTACTTGATAACAAGATATTTGTGATTTGCATCCTGTGACGACTGTCCCCAGTTGCCATAGGCACACAGCGTGTTGCGAAGGAAATCCATTGCAAAAAATGGGCTCGCCGAAGGAGTGACAATCCACACAAAATAAAATCATCAACTATTAATAACAAGGGGTTTTAACCCCTTGTATGCTTTTCCTCGAGTTGTTAACGCAAGGGGTTTCCCAGAGGGACGCAAAGCGAAAGCCACTTGTTATTAGATTTGAGAATTTTATTTTGTATATATTGCTTTTGGTTTCCCCTCGCTATGACGAAAATTGAAAGTTTGCAATGACTATGTAATTTGTATTCGTAATGATAGTAAAAAAAATATTCATAACGATGGATTTAAATTTGTCGTTATAAAGTCGTTCTATAAAAAAGGTTTGCAATAACGGAATAAAAATTAATAAATAATGCGGAGAAATTAAATTCGTGATAACGGTAAAAATCGGTTTGCTTACACTGTGCACCTTCACGATGACTGTAAAATTATGTTAACTTTTTTTATAACTTTATTACTTTGCTGTAAATTTCTTATTTTTGTAAATTTCTTATTTTTTTTTTTTTTTTTTTACATAAATAAGTTTTTTTTGCTTGACTTTTGCTAAATAATTGCTATATTATGGATATAGGGTAGAACCTAAATTTAATTATAAGGGAGTGTATTATGATTAAGATAAAAGTATCAAGAGTTTTAAGGCGAATAGTTGTTATATTATTAATAACTATATTTACTATCGCGGGTATAATTGCTTGTAGTGGTGATGCGATTACGGGAAGTGGCGGAAGAAGAGGTTATACGAGCGTAACCGATGGCGGTGGTTTACCTGATAATCCAGACAATCCAAATGTGCCGGGCGATACTAATACTAGCGGTGGAAACACGGGCGGTGATACGAATACTACCGGAGGCGACACAAATACTGGAGGAAATACTCCGCCAAGTTTGCAGGATGATGACCCGGGCGATTATTACGACCTTCGAGTTCCTTTCGTAGTCAAAACAGGTTATACTAATGTAAGCTACAAAGACACGAATAAATTAAAACAATTATGGTTTGACCAAATCAATAGAAAAGGCATGAACGATGGAAAAGTTTTCGCTATAAAAAATAAAGACAATGATAGAGACCCCAATAATTTTCAAAATAGACATACTTGGGGAAACTATAGCGCTCGAGATTATTTTTACTTCAAAGACAATGGCGATATAGTTTATAAAGAAGAACCAGATACTGTTATCAAAAAATTTCTCGGAGCCGTTATAATTAGTTATAGAGATGTGTCGATAGATAGAGGACATATACAGTCGGTTTATCGAGGACAAGATAACCGTAAGGCTATAGTAAAAATTAAATGGAGCGAAAGGAAACAGAATGGAAAACCGCTTTATACAGTTGGAGGACTTTACGCTAACACTATGACTACAGAAGGGGCAAGAAATAAATATTATGGCGACGACCATTTTAAATATGGGATATTTGACTTTATAGCTTTTCGGCATGATGTAGAAGATTTCCATAACGGAGTTCATTATGAAAATCATCAATTTGAAAGACAATATACAACTCCGGGCTTTTTGGAAGTTTTCGTTATGGCTGATTATTTCTGGACATTAACTCCTGGATGCGCTGCCCTTCATTCTTACTTCCCTTATTATGGAAGTGGAAATACAACTAAAGGTTTCACGGCACAAAATATGCCTTTTATGACTAATTATAATATATACTTGGCGCAAAGACCGGAGTATATAAATAATCAGCTTAATTGTACTGCCGAATTTACGGACATGCATTTTAAACGTACTTGGCATTACCTGTTTATGCCTGGAACACCTGAACCTGACAGCGCTGTAAGGTCTGTATCGATTAATCCTATCCCAACTTGGTAATGTTGGCAATAATTGAATAATATTAAAGACGCTTTCATTAATTTGAGAGCGTCTTTTTTATTTTCTATGGATTGCCTGCCTCAGCGAGTATCCAAATCAAATTTTGTTAACTTTATTAAACAACAATAGGCTTCATCCCCTTGTGTGCATTTACAAATAAGATACAAGGGGTTAAAACCCATTGTTATTATGGTTAACAATTTTATTTTGTGTGAATTGCTATGCTCTTTGCCATCACAATGACGATTAAAAAATTCGTCATTATAAAAATATATAATTTAAATATAAAAATTTATTTAAGGCTTTTTTTAAAAAACCGAAAATAAATAAAACCACTATTTTAGGATTATAAAATTATGAGTATGTTTGCGGATACCACTTATGCCAAAACGATGACGGTTGCCAAAAAACTTTTAAATGTTTACGGTTTAAGAGCGGAAGTTATAGCCGATAATATAGCCAATGTTTCAACTCCAAATTTTAAAAGAAGCGATGTAACTTTTGAATATCAGTTGGGAAGAGCTTTGGATAGTGAAAAATATAACGGTATCGAAGCTAAAAGAACGGATTCGAGACATTTTCCTTTTAATATTCCGATGGATTATAAAGAAGTTTCACCGACTATAACGGTAGATTACGACACGAGCTATAGAAACGATAAAAATAATGTAGATATAGATAAAGAGATGGCAGAAGAGGCTAAAAATACTTTAAGATATCAAATGTTTACCCAAATAGTGAACGCTCAATATAGAGAAATAAGAAGAATGATAGGAAACGCTTAGTTTTGTTTTTTCAAAATTTAAATTTTACGGATTTGAAATAAAGGAGAAATTATGGGAATATTTTCGATTATAAATACTTCGGGAAGCGGATTAACCGCTCAAAGAACTCGACTCGATGTTATAGCTGACAATATAGCGAATGTTAACACGACTCGCACAACGGAAGGAGGAGCTTTCAGAAGGAGCAGAGTTATATTTAAACCAAGAGACGATGGAAATAAATATAAAAGTCCTTTTTTGCCGGACGCGTTGCAGCCTAATGTTGGAACGGGAGTGAGAGTATTTAGTATAGAAAAAGATATGGAAAGCGCTACAAGATTCGTATATGACCCTTCGCATCCCGATGCAATCAAATACGGAGAGAAGGCGGGATATGTAGAAATGCCTAATGTTAATCCCGTTACCGAAATGGTAGATATGATGGAAGCGTCTAGAGCTTACGAAGCCAATTCCACAATGATACAATCGGCTAAAACTATGTTTGGAAGCGCTTTAAATATAATAAGATATTAAATTTAATTTATGGGGTATTTTATGAATAATATTGGAAACATTGGAGATAATTATAACTTTGTATTAAAAACTACCGACCCGAGACATTATGGACCTGCGCAAAAAATCGGAAGAGATACGAGCCGCGATTTAATAAGCAATTTCGGAACTATGTTGAGCGAAGCGATAGATTCGGTTAATAAAAAACAAGTTGATAGAGACAATATAATAGTTCAGGCTGGAATAAGACCAGACCAAGTTGATGTGTCGGATGTTATGAATGCCATAGCAGAAGCCGAATTATCTTTAAGTTTTACTAAAGCTGTAATGGACAGAGCCGTTAGAGCTTATCAAGAAATAACTTCTTATAGATAATCGTAAATAAATATAATGAATTACAATAAAAAGTTCTCCTTCAAAATAGAATTGTTAAGGGCAAGCGTTTACTGTTTAATAGCGGTAGCGTTTGCCAATTTAACTTTTATATCAATTTATAGAAATAATAATTTATATATAACTATAATCTTAATAGCGCTTGAAATATTGACTTTAATTTTTACTTATATAGATATAGCGAATATTAACAAAAGAAAATTGAATTTTATAAGAAATAATTCTGTAGCGGAACATAATTTAACCAAAAATATAGACAAAGAGGAAATAATAAACAGATTAAAATATTTCGGTTATAGTATGTATTCGATTAATTCTTCGAGAGTTTTTATAAATTTGGAAATTATTAAAAAAAAGAAATCAATAATATTATACGCATATTATTTTATACTTGTAGATATCGACAAAGACGGCGAAGGAATTTTAACTACGATTAAAAACGAGTTGAACGAGATATTGGACTTATATATAGACGACAATCAAAAATTATTTAAAAAAAATGACGAAAAAATATTAAAGGCTAAACTCTATAATCATATAGTTTTTATTTTTATAGGCGACAATATTCCAAACAGAATAATAGATATGTCTAAAAACGGATATACTAGAGAATTATTGCAAGGCGTTAATTCTCAAAATTTTGTAATATCGTATTTGCCGATTAAAAATAAATTATATTATGCCGAAGCGATAGAAAATGTAATTCAATTTCAAAAATTTCCCAAACGAGATTTTATTTATATTATAAAAGATATATTTTCTTTGTAAGATAAATATTTATAATGGCAAATGCGGATTTTATTCTCGGGCTACGCCCTTGTAATGACAGCTTTTTTAATCGTCATTGTAAGTTAATTTTTTACTGTTATTGCGATTATTTTATTTATTGTCATTTAAGTGATTTATGATAAGTGAATCACAAAAATCCATACAAAATAAAATTCTCAATTCTAATAACAAGGTGGTTTTCCCATACGGGACGCAAAGCGAAAACCCATTGTTGTTAAAAAGTTAACTAATTCTAAATAACA
>CAZUEE010000049.1:0-15521 GCA_964619175.1 uncultured Brachyspira sp.
TTTTTTTGACGAGAGAAATAAAGTAGATTTAATTTATTTTTTAATATAATATAATTTCTAATTTTTATTTTAAATTTTATTTTTTTAATAAAATGTTTTTAATCAAGGTTTTAAATTTATGAATCAAAAAAATAATCAGTCATTTTTAACGATATTAATAATCTGTTCGTATATCGCTTGTCAAATGATTTCAAATATAGCCAGCGTAAAAATTGCAAATGTTTTAAATTCGGCTGTGGACGGAGGAACTTTTCTTTATCCTCTCGCTTTCACCATAAGAGATATGGCGCATAAAACCATAGGGAAAAAAAATACTCAAAAACTTATAATAGTTTCTGCTATCATAAATATATTTACTCCGATTTATTTTTATGTAATATCGCAAATCCCCGCTGATTCTAGTTGGGAATTTAACGAAGCTTTTCAAATTACTTTAAGCCCCGTTATTAGAATAGCGATAGCCTCGATAGTAGCGTCCACTTTATCCGAATTTGTCGACACCGAAATTTATAATTTTTTTGTAACCAAAATAACGAAAAAACATCAATGGTTAAGAGTGTTGATAAGCAACGCATTTAGTATTCCTGTGGATAATTTTTTATTCGTAATTGTAGCATTTTTCGGAGTATTGAATGCAAACGCTTTAATTGGAATATTTATTTTCAACTTCTTTGTTAAATATGCCGTGACGATTATAAGCGTTCCGATGATTTATTTAGTTAAAGAAAAAGACTAAAAAATATTAAATAAATAAAAAATAAAAGAGGATGCTTTTGAAGTATCCTCTTTATAAAATAAATTTAAATTTCCTTTAATCGGTCAAACTTCTTGTTTAATTTTTGTTTTATATAACCAATCTACGAATACGGCTATAGCGTTATCTCCCGAAACATTCGCCGCAGTTCCAAAAGAATCTTGAGTTAAATACAACGCTATCATTAGTCCTTGCAATTCTTCTCCCGTTATACCAACCATATATAAAAAAGGCAAAGCACTCATTATAGCTCCGCCGGGCGCTCCGGGAGCTGCAACCATAGCGATTCCAAGCATCAATATAAAAGGAAAAATTGAAATATAAGTTGGGTTTTGTCCCAAAATCAATATGACCGCTGTAGAACAGCTGGTTATAGTTATCATAGAACCCGCCAAATGAATTGTGGCGCAAAGAGGAACTACGAAATTTCTTATCTGCTCAGAAACTCCGTCTTTCTCGGCTGAAATTAAATTAACGGGAATTGTAGCTGCGCTGCTTTGAGTTCCAACCGCCGTAAAATAAGCCGGAATTTGATTTTTAATAAGCATAAGAGGAGATTTGCCGCCTATTACTCCAGATACTATAAACAATGCCGTAATATAAAGCAAATGCAAAATTATAACCACTATAAATACTTTACCAAATATAACCAATATATGTTGAATGCTTCCCGCATAAGCTAAATTTGCGAAAGTTCCCAAAATATGAACGGGGAGAATAGGGATAATTATTTTTTGAAGTATCGTTTGTATAACCTCTTCGGAATCTTTTACTATTGCAAAAAGTTCCGTCCCCTGTCCTTTCGGTCTCAACATTGTTATTCCTATTCCGAGTATAAAAGCAAAAATAACGGCGGAAGTAACATCGAATAGAGGTTTCAAAGGAATTGTGAAATATGTTGTAAGCCCGGATTCTATTTTCACATCCAATTGAGTTATATCCAAAAGTATTGGAAATAAATTCGAAGCAACTAAAAAAGCTATACTTCCCGCCAATATCGTAGAAGCGTAAGAAATTAAAACTGTAACTCCTATTAATTTAGAAGCTCCTTCCGTAAGACTCGCAACTCCATAACCGATAAACGCCACTATCATTAAAGGAATTATAAAATTTAAGAATAAACTAAATATAGAACTTATGGTTACAAAAATTCTCACAACGGGAGCGGGCAGGAATAAACCTACCAATATGCCTAATATTATACCTATTATGATTCTGGGAAAAAGTCCAAAGTGTTTCATTTCCAATCTCCTTTATTTTATTTTTATCATATATAGTAATATTATAACGGGTTTTTTAATTATATTCAATAGAATATTTATTAATATTTTCTTTCAGAGCCTAATAAAGTAGACTGTAAATTTAAATTAATAGATTCTCCATAATCGTTATTTTCTATTAATTGTGCTGCCATATATATTATATGTTCGGCAGCTTTTTGAGTATCTGGATATATCATACTAATAGGTTGCGTCATAAGTTCAAAACCTAAATCATAACCAAATGTAATTATTGAAACATCGTTAGGTATAGACAATTTCTTTATTTTTAAAAAAGTTACCACACCATAAGCTATAGAAGACGATAAAGATATTATAGAATCGAAAGGAAAATTATTATTATATCTTTGATTTAATAAATGATAAACATTGTTCCAGTTATTTCCAGGAAAAAATAAAAACTCTAATTTATTTAAAAGCGGACAATAAGCCGTTATATAATCTATATACAACCGTTTTATATTATTACCGGGATACGAATTTTCGTTATGATTTATAAGTATCAGTAATTTTTGTGCCCCACCTTTGTATAATAAACTTGCTGTCATTTCAACCAATTTAGAAAAATTAATATATAAAACATTAGAATTAGATTTATTCACATAAAAGTTGTGATATAACACTATTGTAGGTATAGACGGATATGTGAAATCTTTTTTTCTTTCGTATTCTATAGGATACCAAAATAAAACAGCATTATTATCTTTTTTCGAATTAATTCTGTCTATTATTCTATTTTCTAAATTAAGGTCATTTTTTGAAGAATATAAAACTATTTCTACCTCTTCATCGCATAAATAATTTACTATATGATTTATTATATCATTTGAAGGAAATGAAGAAGTATCTGGAACGAGTATATTTAATTCTTTCAAAAAAGAATTATTTTTATCATTAATAGCTTGCATTATTCTTTCTTTAGTGTAGCTTTTAACTAAATTAGGTTTTGAAAGCGCTCTCGATATAGTTGCGGGAGAAAGTCCGGTTATTAATGATATTTCTTTGATGGTCATATGCCTTAATTTTATAAAAAAATACATAAAAATCAAGTGGCAATAAAAAATATTTAAATTACTAACTCTACTAATTTCAAAATGTTTAACAAAATGCAATTTTTTATATAAAAATAACAATTTTTGTATTTTTAATATAAAAATATTTCTATTTTAATAAAAATTTAAATAAAATTATTGACTTTAAAATCATTTTATATTATACTAATTAATAAAATAAGAAAAATAAAATATATTAAAATAATTTTATTTCATTTTGAAAAACACAAGGAGATAGCTTATGAGTATATTTACAAATATTGCGCAGAGTTTTATAGACTTTATAAATTCTGCAGGTCAAACATTTGCTGGCATGGTTACCGGTTCTATTCCAGCGCTTATTATTATGCTTACCTTAATTAATTTCATTGCTAAATTATTAGGAGAAGATAAAGTGGAAAAGTTTTCAAAAGTATTGGCAAAATCTAGATTTTTAACTTACGGAGTTTTACCATCTTTAGCTTGGTTTTTCTTAAGTTCTCCCGGAGCTTTAACTTTGGGCAAATTCTTACCTGAAAAATCTAAACCGGGATTTGAAGATGCGTTGGGCGCTACGGCTCATCCATTAACATCCCTATTTCCACATGTAGTTCCAGCAGAATTATTTATATGGCTAGGCATATCAAATGGAGTAAAGGCGTTAGGACTTCCTATACATAATTTAGCCGTAAGATATTTAATAGCAGGCATAATCGTTGGAATAATCAGGGGTTATATAACCGAATTTATATTCGTTTATTTACAAAATAAAAAACATGCCGCTATTTTACAAAGCGAAAATAATGAAAAATAAATTTTTAAGGAGAAATTAAAATGAATAGCATTTGTATACAAAAAGGCAAAAACGGATGGGGCGGTCCATTAATAATTAAAATAGAAGATTACGAAAAAGAGATTAAAAAAGTCCTTTCTATTACAGGCGGAGGAATTGACCCTATAGCTCAAACCATAGCAAATATGCTTGAAATTGAAGTGGTTGATGGAATGATTAAAGCTGTGGAAGATGAAAATATAGCCTGTGTTGTAATTAATTGTGGAGGAACTTTAAGATGCGGAGTTTATCCTCAAAAAAGAGTTCCAACGATAAATACCACTCCAGTTGGAAAATCAGGACCTTTGGCAAAATATATTTTAGAAGATATTTATGTTTCTGATGTTAATAATGCATCTCTAATAACATACTCGGATAGTGTTATGCAACTTAATAAAAATATAAATGCTAAAGAATGTAAAAATAACGATAAAAAAATACCAGAGAAAAAACAAAATATTAATTACGGAAAAGGTTTTTTAGGAATAATAACTAAAATAGGAGTTGAAGTCGGTAAAATAATATCTTTATTCTATCAATCTGGAAGAGAGGCAATCGATGTCGTAATTGGAAGAGTAATACCATTTATGGCTTTCATATCAATATTTATAGCTTTTATTCAAGAAACATCTTTGGGGAATATAATAGCCAATGGACTTTCTCCTCTATCTGGAACATTATGGGGGCTTTTAATACTAGCTGCAATATGCGGTTTACCTTTTCTATCCCCTATACTCGGTCCGGGAGCCGCTATAGCCCAAGTTATTGGAATTTTAATCGGCAGTAATATAGCAGCGGGAATAATTAGCCCAGTTTTTGCTTTACCAGCATTATTTGCAATAAATGTTCAAGTTGGTGCAGATTTTGTTCCTGTAGGACTTTCTATGCAAAGAGCCGAGCCTGAAACTATTGAAATTGGAACTCCAGCGTTTCTTTTATCAAGACAAATTACTGGTCCTTTAGCAGTTATAATAGGATATTTATTAAGTATAGGACTATTTTAAAATATTATCTATAATAAAGGAGATTAAAAAATGAATAAATTAAAAGCGGCAGTTGTTGGCGGAGGAATATTCGGTTCGCATCATATTAACGCTTATAAAAATTGCGAATATACTATATTAACATCAATATGTGATATAAACGAAGAACTTGCTAAAAAAAGAGCAAAAGAATATGGAATAAATTATTATACTGACTTGCAAAAACTAATAGATACCGAAAAGCCAGATATAATATCTATAGCTACGCCAGACCCGTTTCATTATGAACCTTCAAAAAAAGCTATAGAAAATGGAATAGATATTTTAATAGAGAAGCCTATTACTATAAACGAAACCGAAGCGAATGAATTAATATCTTTAGCAAAGTCAAATAATGTAAGAGTAGCCGTCGATTTTCATAAAAGATGGGACCCAGCCACTATAAATATTAAACTTGAATTAGAAAAAAATGATAGTGGAAAAGTAATAAGAGGCTATATGAGTATGGACGATATAATAGATGTTCCTACTAACTGGTTAAAATGGTCAAAATTAAGTTCTCCAGCTCATTTTCTAGGCGTCCACTGTTATGATTCTATAAGATTTATTACTGGAAAAGAAGTAAAATCTATATTTGCTTGCGGTCAAAAAAAAGTCTTGAATTCTAAAGGAATTGACTGTTATGATAGTGTTCAAGCTATGTTGATAATGGAAGATAATTCTACTTGGACTGTAGATAACTGCTGGATATTGCCAAATTCGTTTCCAAAATCTAATGATGGAAAAGCATACATATTATGTGAAAATAGATTTATAAGAGTAGATTCTCAAAATAGAGGTTTGGAAATATTTTCATCTGAAAAATCTTCTACTCCAAATTCTTACTTTATAACATACAGAAACGGTATAGCGTCAGGTTTTGGAATCGAACCTATATATGATTTTGTTAAATGTATAATAGAAGATAAACCTTTTATAGCGGACGCTTATGACGGATTAAAAGCTACTCAAATAGCTATAGCGGTTCATAAATCTATAGAAACTAATAAAGTTATAGAATTATAATATATTAATATGTTTAAAGGATATAATATTTTTATGGAAGATATTGTAAAATTAAAAGTAAAATTTATAGGAGAAAAGGCTTTTTCATTTTTTGAAGAAGATAGGTTATTTATTATTTACGGTTGTAATACTAAAGATAAAGATTTAATATCATACAGCGTTATAGTAGAATCAGAACCTATAAAACAAGATATAAAAGAAAATATGATATTATCGTTTAATAATCAACATTTCAAAATACTTAAAGTCGGAGAAGAAGCTAATAAAACTTTAAAAGCTTTAAATCATATGACATTAAGATTTGAGGAATCGGTATCAGAAGAATATGATATAATGCCTGGAACTATAATACTGTATGGTTTTCCAAAAAATCTTCCATCAGAAGGAGATTATATAGTTATAAATAATGGATAAAATAAAAAATTAGGACTTGTCATATTTAACATGGACAGTTTTGTTTATAGGCAGCTAAAAATAAGCATACAGGCTTGGAAAAATGTTATAAAAAATAAATAACAATGAAAAATAATTTATAAAAATACAGTAGTTTCTAATACTATATTTTTTAAAGCTTCTTTAGTAAAATTATTTAAAATATAATAAAACTTATTCATCTTTTATAGATGACCATAATTAAAGAAGTCTTTAAAATAGCTGAAACGGAAGGTGTAGAAGTTAAAATAGGAGCTAATGAATTTATAGAATATTTATTATTAAATAGAACAAAAATAACTTTATCAAGCTTGAGTTTTAGAGATAAAGTTAACAAATATTTAAATAAAACTAAATTATATGATAAATCTGACTATATAGTATGCGGAAACAATGTAGATAATGTAAAATATATCCCCATATATAAGATATGTGATTATTTTGAAATAGATAAAATAAATGTTATAATTTTAGAGGATTTAAAAAACGGATTACTTTCTACAAAAAATTCTAGCATAGAAAAAAGATTTTATATCCACAATGTATTTTATCTATCAAATAAATATAAAAATGAACTTGCATATAAAACTTTTAATAATCTTATAGAAATAAAATATTATTCAATTAACCACAAAATAATTTAAAGTTGAGAATTAAATTCTATCTCTATTATAAATTTATCTTTTTCGGTTATTTCGTTTTTTTTTGAAATTCTATTTACCGCGTAAGGTTTTAGATAAATTGCGATTATTTCGTTATTTGAATTTTCTATTATTGGGATATTGTCTCTGGCTCTTAACGGAATTTTTAAATCTATAAATATTTTTCTTAAATATTTTTTCTCGCCCTTCGGATATGAGAGTAAAAAATCTCCGTATTTTCTCTGTCGCGTTATAATCGGATAATCGCGTTTTATATATAATTTTTCTTTATAGTTTATATTTTTATTTTCTATGGTTTTAAAACTAATATTTTTATTTAAAAAATTATAAATTCCGTCTTTTTCTATTTTCAAATAATCTTTTACTTTTTCGGTTTTATCTATTTTTTCGATTTTTTCTATAAGCAATATATTATATTCTTTTATTAAATTAAAATTATCCAATCTTAAAATTATATTACTTTTTTTCGATTTTATTATTTTAATTATTTCAAAAATTCTTTTTTCACTTATCTCTATATTATTTTTAAAAAGAAATTTTGTTATAATTCTACCAAGAAAAATTTTATTTAAATTTTTAATGTTTTTTATATTTATTGAATTTTTATTTATCGAATTTTTTTTATAAATATTATTCGTTTTCTTTCTCAAAAACTCCGATTCCAAATAAATTCTTTTTGCAAATTTTATTATATTGTCTTTCGTTTTTTTATTGATAGTTTCAAGCGCGGGAATAATTAAATTTCTTATTTTATTTCTTGCATATTTATTTTCTTTATTTGAAGAATCCTCTCTATATTCCAAATTATTTTCTCTAGCGTAATATTCAATGTCTTTTCTGTAAAAATCAAGCATCGGTCTTAAAATATAATTTTTCTTTTTCTTTAAACTTTTATAAATATCAGCTCCCGCTCCTTTAATCATTCTGTAAATTATCGTTTCTACAAAATCGTCTTTATTATGAGCTATAAGCAAATAATCGTAAATATTTTTATTGTAAAGTTCTTCAAAAAAATTATATCTGTCTTTTCTTGCCTCATCTTGAATATTTTTTTTATCGTAACTTCCTTTTTCAATTTCCTTAATATAAATATTTAAGTTATATTTTTTTGCAATACTAACGGCGAATGATTCGTCTTTTTTGGATTCCTCCCCTCTTAAATTATAATTAATATGAATAATAACTAGATTAAATTCGAGTTCTTCTTTTAATTTGTAGGCTATATGAAGCATTACTTGAGAATCAATTCCGCCCGAATACGCCACCGCCAAAGTTTTTTTATTTAAATCTTTTATATTTTCGATTAAAAAATTTTTTATTTTATTTAACATAACAATATTTTAACACATTTTTAAAACATTTATAGTTTTATTTAATAATTAACCCTCATTATTATATCTTGCGGATAATCTCCAAATTTTGAGCCAAATATATTTACACCTCCCTATATATTTTGAATTTTCATTTATAGCTATTATTAAAGATATGTAAAGTTATCGTTTATATTTAATTAATATAGTATAAAAATTTTATTTTAAAGTGTTGACAAAAATTTGAAATATTGTATAATCTTGACTATATTAAAAGTAAATAATCAAAACAGGAGAGTTTAGTATGCTGCAAGGTAACGATGTCATGTCATGTCATGTCATGTCATGTCATGTCATGTCATGTCATGTCGCCATTCATATAAACTTTCTTGGATTTTCTATTGCATAAACTATTTTCTATATTTTATTAAAAGAAGTAGCAAAAATTCTTGTTTTCTTTTGTTCTACCAAAAAAGAAACATGCTAAAGCTCGCCGTTGGCAAAAAACAACTTCGTTTAGAATTCATAAATCCCGTATTAAGGGGGGTTCCTAAATTTATACAAAATAATTCTGCAAATTCTTTTGCATTTAAACTTAAAAATCAATTTGGAATAACAAGCCTTTTAGATTATGGCTTTGATTATAAAAATTATTTCGTTAGTCAAAATAAAAATTTTCTCAATGATTATTTAAAAAATAATTTGGAGACTTTTTATTTAATAAAAAAATCTTTAGAAAAAATAACAAATATTGTATATAAGGAATTTTAAAATGATTAATATTAGAGCAAAACACCCTACTCCGCAGTTTGTTAGAAAAAATTATAATTTACTTGACGGAATTTGGGATTTCTGTTTTGATAATGAAAATATCGGATTTAAAGAAGGATACTATAATAATTTTAAATGGGGCAAAAATCTAAATATAAATGTTCCTTATTGTTATCAAAGTAAAAAATCAAAAATAGGTATTAACGATGATATAAAGGTCATATGGTATAAGAAAGTTTGGAAAATGCCTAAAAATTGGGATTTTAATTCTAATAAAACAAGATTACTTTTTCATATAGAGGCTTCCGATTATAGAACTACTCTATTTATTAACGGAAATTCAGTTGGCACACATGATGGCGGTCATACTCCTTTTTATTTTGACATTACGGATTTTATAAATGATAAGAATAATTTGATTGTTATTAGAGTTGAAGACGAATCTAGTCAAAGATTTATATTAGGAAAACAAAGTTATACAAATAAAAATTTTGCTTGTTGGTATACGCGAACTACGGGGATATGGCAAAGCGTTTGGGTAGAATTAGTTCCGGAAACTTATATATCAAAATTTAGATTTATACCGCATTTATCAACGGGAGAGCTTGAAGTCATCGCCGAAATAAAGGGAAAATTTTCTAATGATGCTACATTATTTATGGATATAACAAGCGAGGATATATTTATTGATAAATCTTCCCCTATGAAAAGAAGTTTTTCAACGACTATACATAATAATATAGCTAAATTTAGAGTATCCATTTACGATACTAATTTTCAGATTCCTTTATGGAGTGTGGAAACTCCAAATTTGTGTAATGTAATATTTAAACTAAAGTCTAATGTGGGAGAAGATGAAGTTTTAAGTTATTTTGGGTATAGAAATGTAAAAATATATGGTAATCAAATATATATAAACGATAAACCTTATTACCAAAAATTAATACTAAATCAAGGATATTATCATAACGGTTTATTAACCGGAAGTGAAGATGAATTTATATATGATTGTAATATTATAAAAAAAATGGGGTTTAACGGTATGAGAATACACCAAAAGGTTGAAAATTCAAGACTTTTATATCATGCCGACAAATTAGGATTATTAGTATGGGCAGAGCTTCCGAGTCTATATTCGAACGACCCTTTTAATATTGCAAATATATTTAGCGAATTATCCGAGTTGGTATTAAAACATTCAAATCATCCGTCCGTTATTATTTGGACTCCTTTCAACGAATCTTGGGGAGTAAGTTCTATATTAGAAAATATTAGAGAGCAACAATTAACGATAGCCGCAAAACATATTATAAAATCTTTAGATTATGAAGATAGACCGGTTATATGCAATGACGGTTGGGAACATACATTAAGCGATATTTTAACAATACATGATTATAATCAGGATAGCAAATATATTAGAAAAATTTATCCATCAAAAATAGAAAATATGAATTTTAATTTATCTAAAACTAATTCGGCTAAAAGACTTTATGCAAATAACTTTTCATATAACGGAGAACCCATTATTTTAAGTGAATACGGGGGAATTGGATTTGAAATAAGTAAATATTCGGATTCAGATTGGGGTTATGGGAATATAGCAAAAACAAAAGACGAATTCTACAAAAGATTTACAGAAATTCATAAAGCGATATTTGATTTGGACTATATTTGCGGGATTTGTTATACTCAACTTACAGATGTAGAACAAGAAATAAACGGTTTATTAGATAGAGAACATAAACCTAAATTCGATACTAAAAAAATTGCATCTATACTTAATTTGAAAAGAACAATATAAAATCAATTAATATAAAAAAAGGAGAATACGATGAAAAAGATTTTATTGTTAACGATTTTTATTGCTTTGTCAATAATTATTATGGGTTGTAGTGGAGCTTCCAATAACAAGAAAAATATAGAATATTGGAATTTCTTCACGGGAGGAGACGGCGAGTTTATGCGAGAACTCGTAAATCAGTATAACGCTCAAAATACTGATAATCAAGTAGACATGATAATTGTAGATTGGGGAACATACTATACTAAATTATCAACAGCATATTTAGGTAATACATTGCCGGATATAGCTACGGCTCATATACATATGCTGCCATCAATATTAACTTACGGAGATTTAACAGTAATTGATGAAATAGAATCAAATTTTGATTGGGCGCAATTTCCATCTCAAACGGTTGATAATATAACTATAAATAACGAACATTTAGCTGTGCCTTTTGATACGCATGGTTGGATAATGTATTATAACCCTCAATTAGTTGCTGGAACAAGTTTAGTGGATGCGAACGGAAATTGGGTATGCAATAATTGGAATGATTTTATAAAAGGATTAGAACAGATTAAGTCGATGCATCCTGATGTTATGCCTCTATCAATAAATAATCCTGATACCGCTTTTCAATGGACTTGGTATTCGTTTTATAGACAAGCCGGCGGTAAAAAATTTTTGAGAGAAGATGGATTGGTAGAATTGGATGAAATAACGGCTAAAAATGTTTTAGATTCGCTTAAAATTTTATTCGATAAAGGTTTAACTGCAAAAGGGCATAGCTCTACATTAGACTTTATGAAAGAGCAAAAAGCGGCCGTAGCGTTTGAAGGTGTGTGGACTTATGGGGCAATGAAAACGGTAGTCCCAGATATGAAAGCGGTTAGAATACCGGCATTTTTTGGTGATGATATTGCTTGGGGAACTGGACATGCTTTAATATTCCCGCAAGGAAATAATGTGGATATTGAAAGACAAAAGAAAGCTTTAGATTTTGCTAAATTCTTGGTAGATAACGGCGCCTTATGGGCTAACGCTGGACATATTCCAGCCAAAATAGCGGTGCAGGAATCCGAAGAATATAAAAATAATCCTAATTCAATATATAAAGATTTGGCTGTTAAATTAGCTCCTTGGCCTAAAAGCGAATATTTAGATATAGCTATAGGCGGACAAATAAGTATAATAGCAAATTATTTAGACCAATATATGAACGGTTCTATCAGAGGCGTAAATGAATTGGTAAATAAAATTAATAGCGAGATAGAAGCAAGAAAATAAATATAATTAAAAAAGCTATTTAGATAACAAATAGAATTATTTAAATAGCTTAATCGAAATAATAAATAATTAGTTTAAGGGTAATGCCGTGAAGAATCTAATTAGTAAATATGAAAAATATGAAGCTTATTTTTATATAGCGCCGTTTTTTGTATTATATTCTATATTTACACTGTATCCAATAATTGGAGATATAATAATATCTTTTCAAAGCGGAACTTTTACAAAATTACAATTTGTAGGGCTTCAAAATTATCAAAGATTATTTACCGATAAAGTTTTGTTGCAAACTATAATAAACACGGCTTTATTTGTTTTAGTTTCCGTAGTATTATATTTATTTTTTGCTCTACTTTTTGCATTATGGGGACAACATCAAAATAGAATATCAAGTATGATAAGAATTTGTATATATATTCCAACTATACTAATAATAAGCGTTATGGCAAATATTTGGACTTTATTATTTAGACCGGAATTAGGGGTATGGAGTTATATATTTAAAGGAACGAGTTTAGCGGGATTAAATTGGTTAAGAGACATTAATTTAGCAAGATGGACTATCGTACTTTCTACTTTATGGTGGACTGTGGGAACTAATATGTTAATAATGATTTCGGCTTTAAGAAGTATCCCTAAAGAATTATACGAAGCTGCAAGTTTAGACGGAGCGGGAGAGATAAAACAATTTTTTACAATAACGCTTCCTCATTTATATTCAGTATTTAAAATATTAATAATATTGCAAACTTTGGCAAGCTTCAAATTATTCGGTCAATCGATGTTGATTACTGGAGGAGCGCCTGGTCATTCAACTCGTTCTATAGTTCTTTATATTTATGATGTAGGATTTGGCTCTAGAAATCCCGGTTACGCTGCAGCCATTAGCGTATTATTAATGTTTATATTAATAATATTTAGTTTAATACAGGCTAAGTTTTTAAAAGGAAAATAAAACTGATTATAAAGGTAAAAGATAATGAAGAAAAAAATATGGTTTTTAGTAGGAATTTTATTCGCTCTTATATGGATATTGCCAATAATGTGGTTAATTATAGTTCCGTTTAAGCCGAGAGGTTTTTCAGCTTCATCATTAGATAAACTTCTTACGGGGGGATTTACATTAAGCAATTTCCACAGATTAATAACGCAAAGTCAATTTTTATTATGGTTTATAAATAGCGTTATTATAGCTTTTATACAAACTATTTTATCTACAAGTTTTGCATCGTTTATTGCTTATGTATTTTCTCAAATGAAATTTAAATACAAAACTTTTTTATACGCGGTTTTATTTATATCATTTATGGTTCCGGGAGAAGCTTTGTTAATTCCATTATTCAAAATAGTGGCTATAGACATGAATTTAAGCAATAGTTTTTTGGGAATAATATTGCCTAATATAACCAATATATTTTCGTTTGTAATCATGAAAAGTTTTTATGATTCTATACCAAAAGCGTATAAAGAATCCGCTCAGATAGACGGAGCAAATAATCTTACAATTTGGTTAAAAGTATATTTGCCCATGAGTTTTGGAATAACAATGACAATGGGAGTTTTAAACTTTATAGGCTCTTGGAATTCATATACTTGGCCTCTGCTAATAATTAATTCGCCAGAAAAATACACTCTCCCTATAGCGCTTCCTCAATTTCAAACGGCATACACCGCTATCGATTTGGCATTGCCTATGGCTGGTAATTTACTTGCTACATTGCCTTGTATAATATTTTTCCTAATTTTCCAAAAACAAATTATGGAAATACAAATGGAGGGCGGCATAAAATAAAAAACATTAGTTATAAATTTTATTTAATACATTCTTTATTTTTTATAAAACATTAGCCGCAAGTTCCGCAAGTTTTGACCTCTCGCCTTTCTCCAAAGTCACCGTTGCGCTTAAAACTTCCGCTTTCGTTCTGTCTATTAAATAAGTCAATCCATTGTTTCTTTCGTCCAAATACGGAGTGTCTATTTGATGAATATCTCCCGTGAATACTATTTTCGTTCCTTCTCCCGCTCTAGTTATAATAGTTTTTATTTCATGCGGAGTTAGATTTTGAGCTTCGTCTACTATAAAGTATATTTTATTTAAACTTCTTCCTCTTATATAAGCCAAAGGAGAGATTACTATCTTTTCGTTTTCAAGCATCTTTCTTATATTTTTACTCTCGTCGCTATCGTCCGAATGTATATGCTGTATAACGGATAAATTGTCGAATAACGGCTGCATATAAGGTTCTAATTTGCTATTGACATCGCCTGGCAAAAATCCCAAATCTTTATTGGATAGCGCCACTATTGGACGAGCGAGCAATATTTGTCTGTATTCTCTCCTCTTTTCCAAAGCGGCAGCCAATGCCAAAAGAGTTTTTCCAGTTCCTGCTTTTCCCATAACGGTAACCAAAGGAACGCTATTATCAAGCAAAATATCCAAAGCCATAGCTTGCTCTTCGTTTCGAGGTTTTATTCCGTAAGCGCTTATATCGGTATTAACATGAACTATACTGTTGCTATTTTCTTTATATTTCCCTATTACCGCTTCGTCTTCCTCGTTTATTCTATAACATAGATATGTATTTGGATAAATCGAATGTTCGCTTTTAATTCCTATTTCGTTATTATTTTTAAGTTCTTCTATATATACTTTGGCGTTATCTCCCGATATATTTTCAATTCCCGTGAATAATGAAGATAATTTTTCTATTTTGTCTGTATTATAATCTTGAGTATTTATTCCCAAACTACGCGCTTTCATTCGCATATTAATGTCTTTAGTTATTAGAACTACTCTTAAATTTTCGCATTTGATATTATAAGCTGATGAAAGAATTTTATGGTCTGGAATATTTCCGGAAAATATTTTTCTAAAATCTTCTCTCTCTTCATTATTTACATCGATAAATATTTTGCTCTTGTTTGAAAGAATAACTCCGTTTGTAAATATATCCTTATCTTTGCTATTTTCTGCAAGAGAGTCAAGTTCTCTTATAAATTCTCTCGCGTTAAAGTTTATCGTGTCGCTTCCTTTTTTGAATTTATCGACTTCTTCAAGCACTATAATCGGTATAACTATATTCGTTTCTTCAAAAGAAAATATTGATTTAAAATCATGTAGTATAACATTTGTGTCGAAAACGAATACTTTTTTATTAGGAATAAATTTTTCGGTCATTAGCAAATCCTTTGGAATTATTATGATATTTTTAAATATTATGATATATAAATAAAAAAATCAAATATTAAAATTAAGCCGCTTTTTAATTTGAATTATTCTTAATATTTTGACAAATAAAATTATTTTGCTATAATATATTAATCG
>CAZUEE010000050.1:0-15325 GCA_964619175.1 uncultured Brachyspira sp.
TGATGGATATCCAGCCATAACGGTTTTAATGGACGGAACGATTGCAACTTTAACGGAAGAAGGAAACGGAAAAATAGTTTTCAGAAGATTTAATTTATATTGGCTTACCGATGGAGAAAAAAGTATAAATTATAGTCAAAATAATTAAGGAGGTATAACATGAAAAAAAAGAATATTTATTTTATAGTTTCCATAAGTTTTATAATTGCAGGGCTTTTAATTTGGGCTTGTAAATATAATTTGGGACCGGGAAATTTGGATTTGAGCGTTATTAATAAAGGCGGCGGTTTGGCTGATAACCTCATAGGCTATAACGGAAGTATTACCTATAGCGGAAGTATACAACCAAATATGGACAATGCCACTCAGGTATTCCCGTCTCAAAAGGGTAGCGCTTATTATAGAATTCCATCTTTAGTTGTGACTACAAATGGAACTTTACTCGCTTTTGCAGATAAAAGATATAACAGCAAAAACGATTTGCCAAATAGAATAGAGGTTGAAGTTAAAAGAAGCACGAATAACGGAAAAACTTGGTCAAATCCGATTAGAATAACTCCGACAAGCACGGCAAATAATAACGGATACGGAGATACTGCTACCGTATTGGTTAGACAAAATAATACCGTTTTGGCTTTCGTTGTTTCTCATGAAGGATTTTTGCAATCTACCTCGTCTAAACCTCAAAGAATTAATTTGTTTAGAAGTTCGGACGAAGGATTAACTTGGCAAGGACCTGAGGATATAACGAGTCAAATATACGGCAGTCAATGTAGTGACACAACAAGAAAAAATTGGCATGCCGCTTTTGTCTCTTCTGGAAACGGAATTCAATTGTCTACGGGAAGAATTTTATTTGTTCTTAATGTAAGAGAAAATAACTCAACTGCCGTTACGACTTTTAAAAATTATTGTTTATATTCCGATGACGGAGGTTATACTTGGTCAGTATCCAAAAATGCTCCCGTAAATAGTAGAGGAGGAAACGAAGCCAAAATAGTAGAACTTGTGGACGGAAGACTTTTAATGTCTGCTCGCCCAAGCACTGGAAACAAAAGAATGCATGCCTATTCAAGCGACCAAGGAGAAACTTGGGATAGTGCTAAAGATAGCGACATTACGGCTGCTGGTTCTAACGGAGATATGATTTATTATACTTCGGTAAAAAATGGTTGGGATACGAATAGAATAATACATTTTATACCTACATCTACCACAACCGTATCTGGAGACGAACAATATAACGGAAGAACCGGACCTGCAAATCCTAAGTTCTATTATAGTTATGACGATGGAAAAACTTTTCAAAAAACTTCTGTTATAAGAAATAAACAATCCGGTTATTCTTCTTTAGCCGTATTGCATGACGGAAGTATAGGAGTTTTATTCGAGGATAAATCTTGGGGCGGTCCTATAAAATTTATGAGAGTAAGTTTTCAATGGCTTACTAAAAATAAAGACAAAGGTCCGAAAAAAAATAACAACAGTGGAAGTTAATTGTATGAAAAAGTTAATAGCTGTATTATTTTTTATTATAATTCCTGCTAGTCTATTCGGATTTTATGGAGATAGAAGCGGTAGAAGTTTTATAGACTTTTTAATGGATAAAGACCAATTTAGAGCGCAAACCGACAAAATCGGAGTTTTGATTGGAACTCCTAATATCCGAGTAGGCGTAGGATTTTCGGGAAGGACTTCCGGAGTATTGTTCGATAACTTCACAAACGATTATGACGAATCTACAGATAAGTTAAGGACATATTTTAGACCGGCTGTTTCTTTGGCTGTAGGATACAAATCTGATTTAATAAGCGTAGGCGGGGCGTATCAATTTAAATATATAGACACCAATTATATGGTTCATACCCCCGTCGTTATGCTTACCGCTATGGACAATACTTTAAGATTAAATATTCCAGTAGCCATAGGAATAGGGCAAAGAGCCGTAAGAAATACCGTAATAGTGTCTACAGCGATAGAGGCGAGATATTATTTGCATAAGTTTATCGATTATCTTAGTCAAATAAGATTATATTTTTATTACGGTTTTGCAAGAATCGGTTGGGCTCAAAAATTATTTGAAGAAGGAGTAATTTCCGACCCAAATAATAAAAATATATTCAAAGACCAATCGTCAATAGGAATAGATTTAAGGGCTTACTTTAAATACGAAACAAAAAGCGGTTTATCTATAGAACCTTATATAAGGGTTTTATACGATACGAGTTTGGAAACCGTAGAAAATCAAAACGGTTATTTAAGGAGATATCCGGGTAATAATTTCGATATTAATTCTTACGGATATGACCCGGGTTCACTTGGTATAAGTCCGGGAGAACGGGAAGAATTCTCGGGAGGTTATATTTCAAGCACTCCTTCAATACCGAGTCCGCAGGGCGTATTTTCAATAGAAGGAATATACAGAGTGGGAATCGCATTGCCTGTAGGGTTTAGGGTTTCCTGCGATTATTACGGTTTGTATCTCGAGCCTTCTTTGAGTTTAACTATAATGAACGGTAAAAATATTTCTTTAATGAATAGGAATAAGAAAGGTCCTTTTTATACATTTGGATATACGGTATATGCCGAAATTTATTTTACGCCGAAACCCGAAATTGAGCTTTATTTGGAACTTCAAACGGGAGGCTCTTCCAGATTGGGCGGAAATTTGGACGCTGCTTATAGTTCTGGGTCATCTTTGATTATAAACGCTTCGGCTGGGGTTACTTGGTATTTTGAAATCTAATCTTTTTTCTCTTTCGTTAATAGATAAAAAATAATAAGAGGCTTTCCTATAGCGCATAGGATAAGCCTTCTTATTACCTTGTTATTTATTATTCTCGCCGTTAATTATATCTATAATCTCTATACATTTCATATACATTCTTGGAATATGAAAAGGTCCTTTATACATATTGCCCTTTAAATCGGTTGAAATCCTTCCGTCTCTATGCAAATAACCGAACCATTCCCCGTATTCTTTATCTATAAATTTATTCGTATATTCTTTTACCATATTATGCATTTCCAAATATTTTTTATCTTTAGAAAAATAGTAGGCGTAAAGAGTCGCAATCGCCGCTTCCGTTTGGGGCCACCAAAATTTCATGTCATGCCAATAATCGCTTTTCGGTTTGTTTAGAACATCCATAAATTGTATTATTCCGCCGAATTCTTTATCCCAGCCCCATTCCCACATCCAGTCGAAAATTTTTATTCCAAGTTCCGTTAAATCTTTATCGTTGTCTCTTTCCATAGCCTCTCTTAATATAAACCAAGAGGATTCTATAGCATGTCCCGGATTAAGTTGTCTTCCTTCGAAATGGTCTTGCAAAGTTCCATCGGGATTGCATTGTTCCAAAACCGCATGTTTCTCTTCGTATAAAAACATCTTAACTTGAGATAAAAGACCGTCTATATATTTGTTATAATATTCTTTATTTTCCATATCCGCCTTTCTCAATTCTTGAACTGTAGCAAGCATTATCATAGGAGGTCCGAAAGATATAGTAGGTCGCTGATTAATGTCGAATTTTGGAATAAGCATATTTTTAATTTTTTCTATTCTTTCAAGAAGTTCCCTCGCTTTAGTTATATAACTTTTATCGCAACTTGCCCTCGAATACGAAGCCATGGCGATTATGCAAAATGTTTCCGAAAAATAATATCTTAATCTCTTTATAACGTTTTTGCCATCTTCGGTTACTCTAAAAAACATTCTATTGTCTCCGTCTTTGTCGAAACAATATTTTTCCAAAAAGTCTATTCCCGATTTTGCGGCATTTAAATATTCTTCTTTTTTTTCAAAGTCTGCGTAGAGAGTCGACAATACCCAAGCGAATCTTCCTTGAAACCATACCGATTTGTCTCTGTCTATAATATTTCCCTTTCTATCAAGCGCCGTCCAATAACCGCCGTTTTTTTTGTCGAGTCCGTTTTTTAACCAAAAAGGAATTATGTTTTCCTTAAGCATATATAAATATTCTTTTTTTAATTCCGACAAATTATTTAAATTATTCATAAAAACTTCCAAATTTATTTTTTAATTTATTTCTAATTTATTTTGCTAAATTTATTTATTAGAAACAATTATACTATAAAATCGAATAAAACGAAATAATAAAACGAATAGTTTAATAAAAAATAGTTTATTATATAATTTCTTGTCTATTGTAAAATTTTGAAGTGTTGCATGTTTTTTTATGTTCGTCCATAAGTATGTTTACTATTTTATCAGCCCTGTTATTTTCTTTATTTTCAGAATGTCCTTTAACTTTTATAAATTCTATATTATGTTTTTTGGATAATTTTATTAATTTAATCCAATATTCTTTATTTTCAACGGGCTTTTTGTCGCTTTTAATCCAATTATTTTTTTGCCAAGTATAAATCCAATCGTTCATTCCGTTAATCAAATATGCGCTGTCGCTATAGATTTTAATATTATGAGATTTTTTTAATCTTTCGAGCGCATTAATAACCGCCTTCATTTCCATTTTATTGTTTGTAGTTTTCTCTTCGCTCTCTCCGATTTCGAGACGCAAATTATGTTTTTCGCTTATCAGAATCGCAGCCCAAGCGCCTAGTCCGGTATTTACTTTGCATCCGCCGTCCGTATATATTATAATATTATCTTTCATCTAATAAATTTATAAGTTTGTTTTTTATGTCGGTTATAAGTTTTTCTTTCGTGTAATCTTTTTTACTTACGGTAAAACCGGCCGCTTTAGGATGTCCGCCTCCTCCGAACGATTCGGCTACCTCTCTTATATTTTTATTTATTCTGCTTCTCATACTTACTCTAAAATCTTCTTCGCCTTCATGAATTATAAATCCTATAAAAACATCTTCCATCTGTATTATAATGTCCGAAGCGCTTACCGTTATATCTTTCATGCTATGTCCGTTTATAGTCTCTTGCAAACATATATAGCCTATTTTTTTCTCCTCGTCTATTATCATTCTTCTGTATATTTCCATTAAAGCAGAAACATCTATTCGAGTATATCTTTTTCTAACCACATTTCCAAGATTTTCTATTATAACTCCTTGCCCCATCAGTTTTGATGCGGTTAATAATGTTTTTTTTGTGGTATTTCCAAAAGCAAAACCTCCCGTGTCAGCTGAAAGTCCGCAATATAATAAAGTCGCTATCATAGAATCGATATTTTTTAAATAAGCGGAAAATATGTCGAATATAATCTCGCAAGTGGCAGCGGCTTTTATATCATCGTAAAACATAGTCACGCCTTTTATATTTCTAACTTTATGATGGTCTATGAATATAACTTCTTTGTATTTGTCGAGTATGTCGGCAATCCAACCTATTCTGTCGATATCTCCAGAATCCAAAACGACCAAAACATCTTTTTTCGGCAAAGTTTTTTCGTTTACATTGAAAATAACATTGTCTATTAAAGGCAAATTTTGTAAATCTCTTTGCATTTTGTCGGTATTGACTACGGAAATTTTTCGTTTTTTTAAAACTTTTTTTATAAGCAAATATAATCCCAAACATGAAGCCATACAATCTACATCGGGATTTCTATGTCCTATTATGGTTATATTTTTCGCTTTAGAAAGCGCCTTTAATATTTCTTTTTTATTTGCATTTATGCTTTTTTTTGCGACGATTTTCTTTACGGTTTTTTTCTTTTTTTTGTTTGTAGTTTTTTTTATATTAGCCATAAGAATTCCTTTTTTATTTATTTCCAAAAAATCAATTTTTAATTTTCGTTATCGTTTTCGTTAATATTTAAATTTCTTATATTCGTCAATACTTTATTCGTTTCTATTAAAATTTTATCGTAATGAAAAGTTAAATTAGGAACATATTTAACTTTAAGGCTTTTTTTAAGATACGAAAAAATTACTCCTTTGGCACTGTTTAATCCGTTTAATACTTCGTTTTTTTTATCCTCATTCAAACATACGAAAAAAACTTTTGCATTCTTCAAATCTTTGTCCGTATCGACTTTAGTTATAGTTATAAGATTATTTTTTATCCTCGGGTCTTCTATCTCTTTTAATATAATCGCCGAAAGAAGCTGTTTAATATTTTCGTTTACTCTAAATATTCTATGAGAGGACATATTCTTTCAGACAACCGAATTGTTTATTGTATTGTTCATATCGTCAAGTTCGTTTTGCAAAAATACTTTGTCTATATTTACCAAAATAATCATCTGTTCGTTTGCCTTAACAAGTCCCATTATGTATCTATTATCTATACCAGAATGTATATCTATATCTTCCTGTATATTTTCTTCGTTAATAGTGAGAACATCGGAAACGGAATCCACAACCAAGCCATATTTTTTATTTCCTATAGCCACAACCACGATAACGCAATTATTCGGGTCCATAGGTTCTTCAAAATGAAATCTCGCCCTTAAATCTATAACGAGTATTATAGTTCCTCTTAAATTAATTATTCCTTTTAAATAATCGGGACAATTTGGAATCGGAGTAGGTTGAATAAAATTAAGTATCTCTTGCACTTTTAATATATCTATTCCATATAATTCGTTATTTATCTTAAACACAAGTATTTGATTTGACATAGCATCTCCTTAAAATGACACATTGTAAATTATAATATATAATAAACATAAGTCAAGTAATTTTTTTATTTATCGGATTTTTTATTATAAAATATTTTTAATTTCTTTATTATTTTTGAATTTTTTAATTTTTTATATTAAATTTATTTTAAAAGTAAAAACCCATATCGAGAGATACGGGTTTAAAATGAACCGGTGACGGGTTTCGAACCCGCGAATGCAGGAATGAAAATCCTGTGTGTTAAACCACTTCACCACACCGGCATATTTATTATAATTAAAATCAAAAATCTCAAATGAGCCAAGAAGGATTCGAACCTTCGACAACCGCCTTAAAAGGGCGATGCTCTACCGACTGAGCTATTGGCCCGTATTCGTTTTCATAAACATTTTAACTAATATTTATAAAAACATTTTTAATCAAATGTTTCAATATCTTACACTATTAATATATTTTTGTCAAGCGTTATATTACATTAATTCTAATCGATACCCGACAGAAAAACAAAAAAATAGCGGAAAATATAGGAAAATATAGGAAAATAGCGGAAACGAATATGAAAGAGATATTTTACATTATGCAAGAAAAACAAAAAATATATTATTCTACTTATTTTTTATTAATATTCGTTAATATTGCATTTTTTTATCGTTAATTTAATATATCGAATATAATTTTAGATTATTTTTGGGAATTTTAATGAGTAAAGCTATAAAACAATCGAAAGCCGTTCTTATAATCGCATGTATGTATGGAGATGCAAAAATATACGAAGAGGCTTTAAAAGACATTATAGAAAATTTTAATTCTATAAAAATTAAGAGCGAAGAATATTTATTTTCTCATTCTATATATTATAAGGAAGAGATGGGCGAAAATTTGAAAAAAAGATTTTTGGTTTTTGAAAATACTATAGAAAGAGATTATATAGTCGATGTAAAAAAAATCACGGATAATATAGAAAAAAAATATTTGGATTTTAACCACAATAGAAAAATAAATTTAGACCCCGCTATACTTACTCTTGAAAATTTTATTTTAGCTACAAATAAAAATTTTACGCATAGAATATATTTGAAAGACGGAGTTTTTGCCGATTTAACTTTAATATATCAGAAAAAAAAAGGTTATGGGGAACTTCCTTGGACTTACGCCGATTATTCGAGCGTAGAAACCAAAACTTTTTTAAATAATGTCAGAGAATTATTTTATAACGAGTTAATAAAAAGCTCCCCATTTGCCAATAGAGGCGCATAGTTTAGCATTAACCTACGATATTTAAGCGTCTTGAATATCGGAGACTTTTACAAATTCTTTGTCCCAAACTCCGATATGTTCTATTAAAAGTTTCTCCAAAAGATGAGAGAAATTTTCCGCTATTTGACGCCAATCGCTGCTAGTTTGAAATTTCCTATATTGTTCGTCTATAGTTCTTTCAAACATTCTATGCTCTTCAAAATGTTCCTTAACTTTATCGTATTTGTCTTTATGTTGAACTTGCATTTTTTGTTCTTCGGCAAAATGAAACTTCGTATATTCGATAGCTCCTCTAAACGCCTCTTCAACTTCGTTTTTATTTCCGCTATGCAAAGCGTTGTAAACTTTATTTGCATATTCTATTATCCTAATATGTTGAGAGTCTATAGTTTTATTTTTAGTATTGTATTTGTCGAGCCATTCGAGTTTTCTCGCTCCTGTTTTGAAAAAGCTCATAGCGTTAAACAATTCTTGCATTTGATTTTCAAGTTCTTTTGAAGACTCGCCCATAGAATCAACCAAATCGCTATTTTCCTGATTTTCCAAATCTATTTCCATCATAGCCTTATTTATGTTTTCGATTCCAATCATCTGTTCTTTCGTGCTGTTTGTCATATCGGAAATTAATTTTGTGGTTTCCAAAATTTTATTTTCTATATCTGCGAATAATTCTCTCGAAGTATTTGCAGATTCCGTAGCCTTCTTTACCCTTTCGTTGCTTCCCGAAATAAACGAAGTTATATCGTAAACGGAACTTTGAGTAGTTTGAGCCAAATTCCTAACTTCCGAAGCGACTACCGCAAAACCTCTTCCATGCTCTCCCGCTCTTGCAGCCTCCACCGAAGCGTTTAAAGCCAAAAGATTAGTTTGAAATGCTATATCTTCTATAAATTTCACGAGTCCGCTTATTTTTTCGCTATATTCAAAAGCCTCTTCAGTATTGTTTACCGTTTCGGCGATTATGCTTCCCGCTTTTTCTACCGATTCTTTTGATTCTACCATCATTTGATTTATTAATCTAGCATTTTCTGCGGATTGTTTTATAGTGCCCGAAATCTCTTCGGTCGCTTCCGCTGTTTTTACCAAATGCGAAGTTTGTTCTATCGTTCTTTTTAATAAATCTTTATTCGCATAAGATAGAGAATAAGCCGTTCTTTTCGTCAAATCTATATTTAAATTTGCAGTTTTTATAATATTTTTCAAAACTTTTTCCACATCGTTTAAACTTCTTATTATATCTCCGATTTCGTCTTTTCTTTTTAAGAATTTTTCGGAAATATCGAGAGTGATGTTTCCTCTTGAAAGTAAACGCGAAACTCTTATAGCCTCGTTCACATACGATATTAATCTATTCGTGAAAGTTATAGCCACTATCGTAAGAGAGATTATTATAATTAATCCGGTAATTATTGAAAATAAAAACATTCTTTTGATTTGATTATCCATTTCGGAAGTGTAGATTTCTTTATCTAAACTATTTTCAGAAATATTTTCGTTTTCTTCAAGCTCTTCTAATATCGCCTTATACTCGTTTTCCGCCATATTCAAAGTTTTTATCGATAAAGTGGAAACTATTATTATACTCGATGCTGTAGCCATTATGATTGAAATTGCAAACATAATCGGAATTTTATATATTAATTTACGCATATTTTAATTTTATCTCCTTTCTTTTCTTGCTTTTTTCTTTCTTATCTTTTCTTTTAAAATAATTCTTTTCTTTAATAATTATTCTATTTAAATTAATAATTTTTTGATTTTCCTCTTTAATATTTTTCGTCATAATTTTTTCTTTATATATTCTTTATTTTTTCCTTAATAAAATAATTTGTCATTTAGTAATTTTTCTTTAATAATTGTTCTTTAACAAATTTTTAATCGATTGTATTTAATATTAAGAGTAAAAAAAGTCAATATGAAACATATAACGAAGTATAATTAAAGCCATCCGGTTAAAGATGGCTTTAATACATCGGAGAAAAATCTATGAAAAACATTAATCTATCAACTTAAACTTTTAACTATTTCCTTAAAACTATTTTATTTATTTAACCGCTCCAGCTTTTTTAAGTATCTTAACTATATCTTTATATTCTTTTTCAAAAGCGTATGAAAGCGCCGTTTTTCCGTCTCTGTCTCTTATATTAAGAGTAGCGTCCGCTTCTACCAAAAGGCGCACTATATCCGTATGTCCTTCGTAAGCCGCTTTACTTAACGCCGTTCTATTTTTAACATTGCTTATATTTATATTTACTCTCTTGTCTAATAGAAGTTCCACTATTTCCGTATAACCTTTTTCTGCAGCTTCCATCAAAGGAGTTTCGCCAATCATATTTCTCGTATTGATATTAACTCCAGACATTATAAGTTCTTTCGCTTTATCGATGTCGTTGTTTTTCAAAGCGCTCATTAACAAATCTGGTTCGTTTGCAAATAAGCTAAATGATAATAAAAATGTCGCTATCGTTATAAATATTTGTTTCATAATCTTAACCTCTCTATCTCCTTATAATTCCCTATCTCCTTATAATTCCCTTTTTCAAAACCTTCTCTTATAATCCCCTTTCAAATATAACAATTATTTTTAACTGTGGTCAACTTTTTTATTTTTTATCAACCTCAATCACTTTCATTGTCTAACCTTAAGATACAAAACTTTTTCAAAAGGTGTTTAAATTTTTTTAAATTTTATTTTTTGATAAAAATTTTTTAGTTGCCGTTTTAAATTTTTTTGTTATATTTGCCAATTAATTTTTTTTAGCTTAAATTTTTGCTTGAATTTTTTGTTTAAATTTTTGATTAAAATAGTTTTAAAAAATTATGTTAACAAATTTTTAAAAGAAATTTTTTAAATATTTTTTTAATAGAATTTTTAAAAAATATTTTTGCAAAAAATTTTAAAAGAATTTTTAAACGAAATTTATTTTTTAAAATTTTTATTTATTTTCTTATAATCGTTTCTATATTTCGTTATTTTTTTTAAGGCAGTTTTTCTGTCTTTTTTTATTTCAATCGAAGTTTTTTGAAGAAGTTTATTTTCGTTGATAAGCGTTATATAAGCCTCGTATCTTTCGTAGGGAATTTCGTCTTTTTCCAAAAGCTCGAGTATATGACAATTCGGTTCATGCTGATGAGTGCAATTTTTGAATTTGCATTTTTTTGCAAGCTCTTCGAATTCTTCGAAAGTTTTTTTAATTCCTTTATCGTCTTCCCATAAATCTAAATTCCTTAAGCCCGGTGTGTCTATCACAACTCCGCCGCTTTCCAAAACCAAAAGCTCTCTATGGCTAGTCGTATGCATTCCCTTAAAATCGTATTCTCTCACTTCTTTGGTTTTCATTTTTTCTTTTTTTAGAAGATGATTGATTATTGTCGATTTTCCAGAACCCGAAGCTCCGATAAAAACCGAAGATGTATTTTCTTTGATATAATCGAAAAATATTTCCGTGTTTTCTCCCGTTTTTGCGCTGTATCCGAAAACCGTTTCGTTTGGGTAATTTTCTTTTATCGTTTTTAATAATTCTAAAAATTCCGATTTCACGAAAATGTCGATTTTGCTAATCGCTATTATCGGTTTTATTTCCGAAGTATGCGCCAAAGATAAATATCTCGCTATGGCAGACATTGGCATTTCGTTATCCAAAGCGACCGTTATAAAAACATAATCGATATTGCTTACTATAGCCTGAATGTCGTTTTTTTTGATATTCGCCTTTCTGTATAAAATATTTTTTCTTGTTATAATCGAATCTATAAAAGCGTTGTTGTCCGATTTTATCATTAAAACCCAATCGCCCACGATAGGAAGCTCGCTTTGAACTTCCGAATTATGTCTAATTTTTCCTCTGATTCTCGCCAAAAATTCGCCCTCGTCCGACAGTAAAGTATAATATCTTTTGTTTACTCTTATAACTCTCGCGGGGATTAAATCTTTATTTTTATTATTTGGATTATTAAGAGCTTCAGAAGTTAATTTTTCAAAATATTCGTCAAAACCGATATCTTTTATTTTTAAATCGTTTAAATTTTCGTCTAAATTCTCGTTTAAATCTTTCGTCAAATCTTTCATTAAGTTTTCGTTTAAGTTGTTTGATGAATTTCCATTTAAATTTTTCTTGAAATTTTTCGTTAAATCTTTAATTAAATTTTTTGTAAAATTTTTCATCAATTTTTGCCTCCTCATTATTTAACTTTATAATACAATATTAAATTATATTTGTCAATTTTTCGATAATGTTAAAAAATGTTTAAAAATTTAAAATATTTAAAAAAATTGTTGCCAAATTTTATTTTTTTAGTATAATATATATAGAGATTGAAAGGATAACTATGATAATTAATAGTTGATTTTTTGGATTTTTTGATTATATATAAGGAAGAATTTAATGAAAAAAATACTATTTTTAACTTTACTTTTTGCCATAAGCTTTTATTCATGCGCCATAAGAGAATATTATAGCAGCGTTAAATCTTTGGAAGAAAATAGATATTTTTACGGACAAATGTTGTCGGATGGAAAACTTACCGGTTGGTTTAATGTTCCTGCGACTTTAATAAAAGTGTCAGACCATGCCGCTTTTTATATTCAAACAAAATTTCATCAAAATTATACAACGAATAGCAGTAATCCTACTTCGGTTAGTCTTTACGCTTTAAATAAACTCGCTCATGAATTCGATTATTATTATAGCAGTATGACAAATATTTACGGAACGCATACCGACATTGACGGAAATTCAAAAATCATAATTTTGCTAATGGATATCAATTGGTCGAGAACAAACGGACAAGCTGCATCGACTAGTAAAGTATTGGGATATTTTAATCCTCAAGATATGCATGGCTATAACGAAGGCGAAATTTTATATATGGATTTGAAAAGCATACATCAAGAATTGGATAATGCAATCGGAACTATGATTCATGAATTTCAACATTTGATAAATTATTCTTATGTTATAGACGGAAAGCGAAGACCAATGGATACTTGGCTAAACGAAGCGCTTTCTGAGTCTACTTCCGTTTTGTTTAATAAAGGAACGGCGAAAACTCGAATGAACTCGTTCAATAGCATAAGTTATTATTCTTTTTATACTTGGGAAATTCCTACGAACGTTAGAAATAATCAATTAGTTAATTATCCTTCGGCTTCCGTGTTTATGCATTGGCTTTACATTACGAATCAAAAAAAGTCGGATATTTTTAGTAAAATCGCTAAATCTACTCAACCAGCCGATTGGCAAAAAGTTTTTCATGCGGCAAAAGAAATAAAAGGTTTAAACAATTTAACGGGTTGGGATGATTTGCTTTTAACTTGGATGAGCAACGCCATAAACGGCATCACGAATCATTGGGATAGTAGCATAAAAACTACAGTTAAACCTACTAATGGAACGGTAAATCTATATCCAAGCGCAATGGTAGTTTATACCAATTGGACGAATAATTCAGCGTCAAATATAGTAGCGAGAACAAATACTTCTACAAATACAAATATTATAGTTCTTAATAAAGACACGACTTTATATAAAAATCCTTCATATTCGAGCGTGAGTGGAAGCGGAACTACTACTACAAGAAGAGCGAGAAGAAGCGCTCCCGAACCTCAAGAAGAGACTCAAACTATCAATATACTTTTGGATAGAAACGGAAATATTCGAGAGTATTAAGCGGCGATTATGAATTTAAAATCGTTTTTGGAAAAAATTAACAAAAAATTATTAACCACAATTATAATTTTTATTCTTTTATTTGCAGTTTTGTTTTCGTTTAATAAAAAGAAAGAAATCATAACGGGCGAGATTAGAATAGTGGGAACTTCGCTTTTTTATGATTTGGTTATTTCCACCGAAGCGCGAGATTATTATTTTGACGAGAAATTTTTTGAAGAATACGCAAAATATCAAGGCGAAATTATTACGATTGAGGCGAAAATAAAAAAAACAAAATTGAAAATTGCCGGCGGAAATAGATTTTTGGAAAAGTATATTATTTTATGGGTTAAAAAGTTGGATTAATTTCGTATAAAATAAATTTTTAATAACAAGAGGTTTTCCCACTTGCGTTAATAATTTAAAGAAAAGCATGTAAGGGGCTCACGCTGTGTCTCCTTGCGGGGAAAGCCTCCTTGTTGTTAGGTTTAGAATTTTATTTTTATATTTTTCAAAAATCCCTTGTTTTTATGAATTTTTATGTTATAATAAAAAAATAAATCAAAAAATCATCAAAAATCAAGAAAGGAGTTTTTCATGAATGTATTGGTAATCAATTCTGGAAGTTCGAGCATCAAATATCAATTATTTTCAATGCCCGATGCTAAAGTTTTGGCTAAAGGTCTTTTGGAAAAAATCGGCGAAGAGACTAGCGCTCTCAAACATACGGCGGTTGAAAAAAACAAAGAAAAAAAATTGGAAGATAGAGTGGCAAATCATAAGGACGGCATGGCGCTGATATTTTCGCTTTTAACCGATAAGGATGTGGGCGTTATTTCGGATATGAAAGAAATTTCGGGCGTTGGGCATAGAGTAGTGCATGGAGGCGAGGCTTTCAATAAAAGTTCTTTACTCACGGAAGATGCGATAAAAGAAATAGAAAAATATTCCGATTTGAGTCCTCTTCATAATCCTGCGGGCTTGCAAGGGATAAGGGCATGTCAGGAAATACTTCCTAAAGACACTAAAATGGTTTTATGTTTCGACACGAGTTTTCATCAAACCATACCGGAACATGCTTATTTATACGCCATCCCTCATGAATATTACGATAAATATAAAATTCGCCGCTACGGTTTTCATGGCACTTCTCATAAATATGTTTACGGAGAGTTTTGCAAAGTTGAAAATAAACCGAATGCTAATGTTATAGTTTGTCATTTGGGAAATGGAGCGAGCGTTACGGCGGTTAAGGAAGGAAAATCGGTAGATACGAGTATGGGACTTACTCCTTTGGAAGGTTTGATAATGGGAACGCGTTCGGGAGATATGGACCCGGCTGTCGCTACTTTTATAATGGCAAAAGAAAATTTATCTCCAAAAGAAATGGACAATATTTTAAATAAGAAGAGCGGACTTTTGGGAATTTCGGGAATAAGCAACGATATGAGAAATTTGGACGAACAAAAAGGAAAAAATCCAAGAGCGGCTTTGGCGATTAAAATGTTCTGTTATAGAATCAAAAAATATATAGGTTCTTATATGGCGGTTTTGGGACATTTGGACGGTATAGTCTTTACGGGCGGAATAGGGGAGAATAGCCCTGAAATAAGAGGACAGATACTTGAAGAAATGGAAGAATTGGGAATAAAAGTCGATACGGCTAAAAACTCTAAAGCTCGAGGATGCGCAAATTTTGAAAAAGACGGCGCTGCTATAAAATTGTATGTCATAGCCACAGACGAAGAGAAAGCAATAGCTTTGGATACTTACAATATAGCATTAAAATAACGATTAATTAAATAATTAAGATATAAAAGCGGGGTTAACGCCTCGCTTTTTTAGTTTTGTTT
>CAZUEE010000051.1:0-10972 GCA_964619175.1 uncultured Brachyspira sp.
AAACCCCTTGTTATTAAGAAAGTTAACAAATTCTGATGCAGATTACTTCGCTTCGTAAAAATCTGTCATTGATAGCGATAGCGTGGTCATCTGTAAAAATAATTATCATAAAACAGGAGCTATTATTCTGCAAGCGGAATTCCTTAATCTGACTAAAATCGGTTGTTTGGCGTATTCTTCGGCTGTTATTTTATGAGAGTTTAAAACATCCGTTTTAAATATATTTTCAAATTTTTTGGAAACTTCCGCATCGTAAATAACGGCGTTCATTTCATAATGCAAATAAAAGCTTCTAACATCCATATTACAAGTTCCGCAAGAAACTATGCTTCTGTCTATAACACAAAATTTACTATGCAGAAATCCTTTTTTATACAAATAAATATTTACTCCCGCTTTAAGCAAGGTTTCAAAATAAGCTTGAGCTACCCACCAAGCGATTAATTTATCCGGATGTCCCGTTATCATTAAATTAATATTTACTCCCGATAAAGCCGCATTTTCTAAAATTTGCAAAAATCCGTCATCGGGAACAAAATAAGGGCTTTCTATATAAACGCTTTCTTTAGCCTCTTCTATCATTTTGGAATAAACTTTTTGAATCGTATCCCATTTTGAATCGGGTCCAGAAGAGAGAATTTGAACGGGTAAATATTTTTCAGTAGTCGATTGAGGAAATAAATTTTTCATTTTCTCTAAATAATCGTCATCAGAATTACCATCGGCATTATCGTCAAGGACATAATCCAAATCTCTACCGCCCGCGTTATGCCAATCGCAAATAAAAATATTCTGTATCAAATTGCATGAATCTCCCACCATTCTTAAATGAACATCCCTCCAAGAAGAAAATCTTTTTCCGCCGTCAATATATTCCTGCCCCAAATTCATGCCTCCCATATAAGACACGATTCCGTCTATAACGACTATCTTTCTGTGATTTCTATAATTAACGAATCTCGTCCAAAATATCGAAAAAGGGTCATGATAATATAAGAATTTTATTTTGTTTCTTTTAAGCTCTCTTCTATATTTTCTACTTATTCTCAACATAGAACCCACGCCGTCAAATATCAATCTGATTTTTACTCCTTCTTTGGCTTTTTTTATAAGAATATCTTTTATTTTTTTTCCAAGTTTATCGCTTCGCCAAATAAAATATTCCATATGTATAGTTTTTTCCGCCAATTTTAAATCGTTTATCATATTATTAAAAAGCTCTTCGCCGTTATCGAATATCGCCGCTTCATTTTGAATTGTTATCGGAGAGTATCCGCTTTTTATGGCAAGTTTTACCAAATTCGCATTTTTACCGTAAAGCCCGCCCATATTATTCATTATGGATATCTGTTCGTCTAATAACGAAGAAAAGTGCCTCTTTAACATATCTTCGGGCAATTTAGCCGAAATTTTCTTTTTCGACTTCTTCCAATTCATTCCAAAAAAAATATAAAATATAACTCCGACATACGGAAGAAAAACTAAAACCGTAATCCAAGCTATAAACGAATATGTGGGTTTGTTTTCGAGGAGCATCTTTATCGCGATAAAAATTACATAAAAGAAAAATATTATAGTTAATACATAAAAAACCATGTTTTATATAATATAGCATTAAAAGAAAAATTAAAAGCCAAATAAACGATTTTTATATTTTATTTAATACTTGAAATAAAAATTATATATTATAGAATATAAATCAATAAAAAAATTTAATAATTATTTATAGTTAGCGTAATTTTAATTATTTACAATTTATATATTTATGAGAAAATTAAAGGAGTAATTAATATGGCTGAAATCAATACTAAAAGCGGCGACGGAATAAACGAATTGGGAAAGCAATACAGAGTTTTGCTCGTAGACGACTCGGCTTTTGTGGTAAAACAATTACAACAAATATTCGTTTCCGAGCAATATAAAGTTGTGGGAACTGCGGAAAACGGAGAAGAAGGCGTTCTTATGTATAAAGAGCATAAACCCGATTTGGTAACTTTGGATATCACGATGCCAAAAATGGATGGAATCACGGCATTAACAAAAATAATGGAATTCGATAAAGACGCTAAAGTAGTTATGGTAAGCGCTTTGGGTAAAGAAGATATGGTTAAAAAGGCTCTTTTGGCAGGCGCAAAAAATTATATAACGAAACCTTTGGACAGAAAAAAAGTCCTCGAAAGAATAAAAATGGTTTTGGATAAAAACAAGAGATAATAAATTCAAATACATGAATAATTCCGTTATTCTGCTTTTATTCTACTTTAATGGGAACTAATTTATTTTGAACGCGTTAAAATTAAATAGAGAAGAGTTCGATTTGTTCGAAGATTTTATATATAAAGAAAGCGGAATCCGTTTTAATTTGGTAAACGAAATCATTTTACAGTCAAATATTTTTTCTTCGATGAAAGAAAAAGGAATAGACGAAGTTTACGATTATTACAAATTGATTTCTTCCGACAAAGATTGTTTTAAAGAATTTTTAGAAAATATAACCACAAGTTTTACTAAATTTTTTAGAAACGAGACCGATTTTAAAATTTTAAAAGAATATGTTTTGCCGAAAACGCTTAAATTTAAGAAAAAAGGAGAACGAATAAAAATTTGGTGCGCGGGATGCTCTACGGGAGAAGAGGCTTATTCCATAGCGATAACTTGTCTAGAAACTAAAAATATTAAAGAAGAATATATTAAAATATTCGCCACCGATTTGTCTTTAAACTCCATAAAGGTGGCAAAGGAAGGAGAATACGACATCGAAAAAACCGAAAGTATCCCTAAAAGATATTTGAAAAAGTATTTCGACAAACTTCCTAACGGCAAATATTCCGTAAAAAACGGCATAAGAAAATTAATAACTTTCGATTGCCATAATTTAATGCATAGATTTATGCAATACGATATAGACATTATTTTTTGCAGAAATGTTTTAATATATTTCGACAACGAATCGGTTAAATTGACTGTTAACCGATTTTATGATATATTAAACGAAAACGGATTTTTATTTATCGGGCGCTGTGAATCTTTATTTGGGATTGACACTAAATTTAAATTTGAAAATATAAATAATTCAATAATATATACGAAACAATAGGAGTTTTAAATGTTTAAGAAAAACGATTCTTCGGAATCAAATTCAATTATAGGCGAAGGTTCTTATTTTAAAGGAGAATTTACATTAAAAGGAACTTTAAGAGTCGACGGTTGTTACGAAGGCGAAAGATTGGAGGTGGACACTTTAATAATAGGGCAGACTGGAAAAATTAAATCTAATATAAAATCCGTTTATACGGTTATAGAGGGAATAGTCATAGGAGATATAGAAGCCACAAGCAGAGTTATGCTTATGCCGACAAGCAGAGTATTAGGAGAGATAAGGACGCCAGAATTAATAATACAAAACGGAGTGGTATTGGAAGGTTCATGTATAATCGCTCCAGACCCTAAAACGAATCCGAGAGAAACCATACTCGCTTTATATAATGCAAATAGCGAAGATATTAATTTAAAAACTACTAATTAATATTTTTATTTGAGATTTTTTGATTATAGAATTTTTTAGAGAATTTTAATAAAAATTTTTAAACGAATATTTAAATAAAATTTTAGAGAGGAAAAATGCCTTATTTGTATAATGTGGAAGGAAAAATAAGCGCCAAAATTATAATAGGAGTTTTAATTGGAATTATAGCTGCGTCTTCGTTCGGATATTTGTCTATATCCAATTATATACAGAAAAAAAGAATGAAATCGATATACGATTATATATCGGTTAAAGATTACGATAACGCTTCTTTTATATTTATGGATATGCATAATAAAAAACCTTTCGATAAAAAAATATTGATGGCTGGAATAGATTTATATTACGACATTCTTATAAACTCTAAAAACGAAAAAATCTCCGTTTCTTCATGCGAAAATATCATAAAATACGCTATGCAAATTCTTATAACAAGTAAATTCTTAAACGATAAATATTTGATTTATCAAAGATTGGCTTACGGTTATCAAAAATTGGGAAAATCTTATTATAAAGATTCTTATGACGCTTATGTAAAGGCTTTGGAAAACGGAGACAAAAGAAGCTCTACAGTCATAGAGTTGGCAAAAATATGTTATGAAATAGGTTTATATAAAGAAGCCGTAATTTATTTAGAAAATATATTGCAAAATCAAGAATCGCCCGATATAGAATTATATTACGAACTTGCAAATGCCTATGAAGGAAATAAAGATTATACGAAAGCCATACAAACTTTATCGTATATTACGGATAAATTCAACGGAAATAATAAAGTGGAATACGACACATATTTTAAATTAGGAAATTTATATTTTAGGCAAGGATTATATAAAGAAAGCGAATTTTTTTATAAAAAAGCTTTGGATATAGATGACAAAAATCCTAATTTATATTATAGTATAGGAATACTATATAGACAAAGTAGAAGACGAGCGGAAGCGATTAGCATGTTTAGAGGCGCTTTAAAAATAGATAATTCGTATAAACCCGCCATAGATGCTTTAAGAAGATTGTGAAATAAGGGAGATTATAGAAATGTTTAATTGGTTATACAACATGTTTTCAAGCGACATGGGAATCGATTTGGGAACTGCAAATACTTTGGTTTATATTAAAGGAGAGGGCATCGTATTAGCCGAACCTTCCGTAGTCGCTATAGAAAAAAGCACGGGAAATGTCATAGCGGTTGGAAACGAGGCAAAGAGAATGCTTGGAAAAGTTCCGGGTCCCATTGCGGCTATAAAACCTATGAGAGATGGAGTTATAGCTGATTTTGAAATAGTGGAAAAAATGATTAGATATTTTATTAATAAAGTGCATAACAAGAGAACTTTGGTTAAACCGAGAATTGCAATAGGCATTCCAACGGGAATTACCGAAGTCGAACGTAGAGCGGTTAGAGAAAGTTGCGAACAGGCGGGAGCAAGAACTATATTTCTTTTGGAACAGGCGAGAGCGGCCGCAATAGGTGCGGGAATGCCGATTAACGAACCCAACGGAAATATGATAATAGAAATCGGAGGCGGAACTACGGAAATTGCCGTTTTATCGTTGGGAAGTATGGTTAGAAGCAAATCTGTAAGAGTCGGAGGAAATAAAATCGACGAGGCTATAATAAGATATATGTTAAGAACTCATGACATTCATATTGGAGAGAGAACAGCTGAGGAGATTAAAATAAATATCGGAAACGCGTTTAAAAGCGACATATCGAAGACTATGGACATAAGAGGAAGAGATTCCATAGGCGGGCTTCCAAAAACTATATCCGTAAATAGCTCTGAAGTAAAAGATGCAATAAACGATATATTAATCGAAATATTGGACGCTATAAAATCGGTTCTCAACGAAACTCCTCCCGAAATTTCAGCCGATATAGTGGAAAGAGGAATAGTTATGAGCGGAGGAACTTCTTTATTACATGGATTTACGGATTTAGTTTCCGACCAAACGGGCGTTCCCGTAATATTGGCGGATAATCCTTTAACTTGCGTAGCTATAGGCTGCGGAAAATTTATTGAAGAGACAAAAAATTTAAAAAGTTATAGACGATATTCTTAAAATGAACGCTATTATAAAACATAAACTTCTTATTTTATATATAGCCCTCAATCTGATAGCGGGAATGCTTATGGTTTTTAATAGAAGCAATTTTACATTTAATATACGTTCAATTTATTCGCTTGGAATTTATCCAATTCAAAGCGCCACAAAAAGCATATCGAAAGCCTTCGTTTATATATATACGAGCATTAACGATATATTTACTTTGCAAAATCAGATTCAGGCTTTGCGTGATAGAATAGCAGAATTGAGCGGAACGGCTTTGGAATACGAACAATTAAGCAGAGAAAATGAAAGATTAAGAGCCTTATTAAACGAAATTCCTACCGATGATTATCCTCTCGAATATGCGGAAATAGTTTCAAAAGACCCTCAAAATTTTTATAATACCATCGTTATAAATAAAGGAAGCGCCAACGGTATCGTAGTCGGAATGCCCGTAATATCCTATAAAAACGGTTATAAAGCTTTGGTTGGAAGAATCGTGGAAGTGAGAAGATATAACAGCAGAGTTTTATCGTTAATAGACCAACGTTCGCAAATATCGGTTATGCTCGAAGGTTTAAGAGCGACAGGAATTATGACGGGACAAAGTCCAAAATCAGCTCAAGCGCATTTGGAATATATAGATTTGCAATTGGATGTGGAAGAAGGAGACAGAGTAATCACAAGCGGTATGGGAGGAGTGTTTCCGAGAGGAATTTTAGTCGGCGAAATATTCAAAGTGGAAAAGAAAAATTACGGACTATCACATGATTTATATGTAGAGCCTGCGGTAAACTTTTCAACTTTGGAAAATGTGTATATTGTAAAAAAAATTCCCGATAGAGAAATAATAAATCTTGCAAACGAAGAATCGGAAGAAAATTTGGGAGTTATAAGATGAAAAGAGCTATAACAGTAATACTTACTTCTTTGCTTTTACTTCTTATTCAAGCCTCTCCAGCCTACGATTTGATAAGAATATCTTTGGGCGCAAAACCGGACTTGCTTTTAATATTTTTGGCTTTCATTTCTTTTAAATACGGTTCTTTTAACGGAGTAATTTACGGTTTTCTAATAGGATTAATCCAGGATGTCGTTTCAAATTCTACTTTTGGTTCTTATGCCATAATATTTTTGAATATAGGTTTCTTTTTGGGATTTTTCAACAGTAGAATATTTATTAGACAAATTACAGCGGGAATATTTATAGTTTTGGTTGGATATTTGATAAAAATTATAGGATTATTTTTGGTAACTTCCATATATTCCGATTTGTCGAATGTCGCCGTTCTAATAAGGTCGGAATTATTTATAGGGCTTCCATTAACCGTAATATTGGCTTCTCCGATGTTTTTAATATTCGATAAAGCATCAGCCTTGCTTTACGATAAAAATAAAATACAAGTCGATGACAGCACTAAAGATTATCAAGAATAATTAAATAAAATAAGACAATAAATTACTTTTCAGGTTTTAAGCTAGCTTTTAAATTTGCCATAAATTCTTCCTCGTCCATAGCCATATCTTCCGGAAGTCCTTTTTGCATCTCTTCTAAAAATATAGACGGCGCGCATTCTATCTTTTTGCCCATTTTGTTTCTACTTAAACAGTAGGTTAAAGTTAAATGTTTTTTCGCTCTAGTCATAGCTACATAACATAATCTTCTCTCTTCTTCTATTTCTTTTTTGGAAGAACTTTTATGATGAGGCAATATTCCTTCCTCCATACCAGATATATAAACATAAGGAAATTCCAAACCTTTAGCCGAATGAATGCTCATAAGCATGATTCCTTTTTTATTTTCTTCCTCGTTATTTTCTTCCATAGTCATTAAAAGTATTCTGTCCAAATAATTTTTTAAAGTGGCGTTTTTATTGCCTCTCTCGTATTCCAATATTCCGTTCATAAGAGATTCCACATTTTCCATTTTTTTACTTCCCTGCTCTCTCGTGTCGCTCGAATTAAGTATTTCGTTATGGTATGCAATCTCATCCAAAAATTTATTTATATTGTCGTATAGTTTAGGTTTTTCCAAAGTGGTTTTATCGACTGTAAAAATATTGCGGTATTTTTCTATAATATCCAAAAAATCTTTTATTCCCGCTTTAGCTTTCTGCGGAATATCGTTTATATCGTTATAATCGAGCAAAGTTTGATAGAGAGAGACTCCGTTTTTTATGCTTATTTCATTTAAATTATTTATAGCAACCGCGCCGATTCCCCTTTTCGGAGTATTTATAACCCTTAAAAGCGAAACCTCGTCTTCGGGATTTACAAATAAATTGAGATAAGCTAATATATCTTTTATTTCCTTTCGTTCATAAAATTGAAAAGCTCCTACCACGACATAAGGCAAACCTCTTAATCTAAAAGCCTCTTCAAAAAGTCTCGATTGAGCGTTCATCCTAAAAAGAACAGCAAAATTTTCGTAATTCAATTTTTTGGTTATGGAATAATTTATTATGGAATCTGCGACAAATTTTGCCTCTTCTCTTTCATCTTCGCATGATATTATATCGGGAGGAATTCCTTCCTCGCCTACAGCTATAACTTTCTTGTCTTTACGATTAATATTATTGCTTATAACGGCATGAGCCGCTTCGAGTATGGCTTTTGTGCTTCTATAATTTTTAGTCAATGTTATTATTTTGGCATTAGGATATTCGTTTTCAAAAGAAAGTATATTTGAAATCTCCGCTCCCCTAAAAGCGTATATACTTTGGTCATCGTCTCCTACAACCGCTATATTTCTATACTTTGAAGCAAGCAAACTCGTTAATTTATATTGCGCAAAATTCGTATCCTGATATTCGTCTATCATTATATATTTAAATCTTTCTTGATATTTATTTAAGACTTCGGGAAATTCCACAAATAAATCTATAGTCAAATTAATCAAATCGTTAAAATCCAAAGCGTTATAGCCTTTAAGATAATTTTGATAAACCTCGTAAACTCTCTTCGCTATTTTTTCCAAATCGTCATGCGATTCCACTTCATGAGGTTTAATCAAATTATTTTTATATCTATCTATATACCAAGCGAATAAATTTTCATCATAATTTAAAGTGTTTATTTTTATTTCTCTTAAAATGTTTCTTATTAAAGTTTTGCTGTCGGAAGAAGAATAAATGCTGAAGTTATTTTTATATCCCAATTTGTAGATTTCTACTTTTAAAACTCTCACGCAAAAAGAATGAAATGTGCTTATAACCAACTGTTTGGGTTTCTCTTTTAACAATAAAACAATTCTCTCGCGCATCTCAGAGGCGGCTTTATTTGTAAAAGTGACGGCTAAAATATTGCTCGGCGAGATTCCATTTTTTATTAAATAAGCTATTCTTTCGGTTATTACTCTCGTTTTTCCACTTCCCGCTCCCGCCAAAGCCAGTAAAGGACCGTCTATATGTTCTATAGCTTCTCTCTGTTCTTCGTTTGGTAATAATGACATAAATAAAAAACCTTATATTTTTAAAAAATTATTATATATTATTTTTATTAAAAGTGGAAATTTTACAAGGCATATAAAAATAGAATCTCTTGATTTACAAAATAAAATATATTATTATTAAAAGCTATACGATAATTTTATGGAGATTAAATTGAATTATAAAAAAATATTGTATAATTTTTACATTAATTCTTTTATAATTATTTTAATATTATATTGCGCGATAACTCAATTTTTATTGCCTTCTTTGTCGATTGATAAATTTAAAATAAGTTTAATCGATATATTATATGTTTATTTATTTTCTTTAATTTCCTATCATCTATCAAATAAAAAATTAATAATCTCCTATCTATTTATTATAGTCGCCGTTTTTTCGTTTTTTACAATAGAGCCGCTTGGAATAACGATACTGACAAAACCGATATTTTTCACCGACATGCAAGATTTGTATCCATCTTTAATTGAAGTTCTTCCGCTTTATATGCAAATAATTACCATAGCTTCGACAATATTATATTTTTCTTCGCTTTTTTCTTTTGCATTATATTTTTTATACAGATTATTTAAAATATTTTTAGTTAATAAAAAGAAGTCGATAATATTGTTTTTTATAATAATAATTACATCTTATTTATCGTTTTTTAGACAAGTTAAAATCAATTCCATATATCCAAATTATATAGAAAGAGTAAACAAATACGGAATAATAAATTCTATAAGTTATAGAATTTCATTCGACAGAGAAAATAATAAAATAGTGGCAAATATCGATAATGTAAAAGAAGCGATAGAATTACTTAAAGAAGCGCAAAATAAAAGAGATATTTCAAATTTGATTATGCCATACGATTATACGAATAAAAATAAAAGAGATGTATTTATAATATTTATGGAATCTTTTTACGATTATAGTCATTTTCTAACTTTGTTTGATAAAGACCCTTTCCCAAAAGAATATAGAGAATGGGCTTCAAAATCTGCAAAAGTAGGTCCGAACGATGGCAACGGAAGTTTATTCGCAAGACTTTCAGGTTTAATTGGAACTTCGCCGATTTATCCGAAAAAACAAAAAAGCCCGATATATACTACTTTGCCTTTTTTAATGAAAGAAGCTGGATATAAAACGATAGCGCTCGAAGAATGCGGGATAACTTTTAATTTGGACAAACTTTTTCCAAATATAGGATTTGAAGAAGTTATATTCAATTTGGGACTTACGAATATTAAAAATTATATAAAAAATAACGATTTTGATAAACCGATATTTATTTCTGGTTTTACTTTTTTAGGACATGCGGGAAGCCATATAAAAAACGATTTGAATATTTTTGAAAACAATAAAAGATTTGCAGATAAAATAAACAAAAGAGATAGAAAAGTTTTGCTCGAAACTATGGAGAATTCCGTTCAAACGGCGATTGATATAATAGAAACTAAAAATATAATACTTAAAAAATATTCCGATGCTATTATAATTTTTAAGCATGACCATTTATATCCTTATTTGTCGGGAATGATTTATAATTCTTCGATAAACGAAAACATAAAAAAAGAATTTTTTGAGTCTTATACGATAAGCCCGATTTTAATATGGAACGGAAAAAATGGAGCTTTCAAATTGGAAGACGGATTTCCGCCTGAAAATATTCCTTTATTTATAGCGGCGAATACGAAAATCGATTATACAAATTCTATAATTTCGCTTTTATATAAAGATAAAACGGACAAAATTATAAGATTTTATAATAATTTTTACACTAACGAAAATAATAAAATCGTAAAAATAGAAGTCGACAAAGAAAGTTTGAGTTATAAATATAATTATGCTCAAAGAATTTTAGCCGAAGACATATTGAGGGGTGAAAAATATTTTAACGATATTAAATGATTTGATAAAAATATTATAAAATAAAAAAACTAAAAATTCGATTTAAAATTTT
>CAZUEE010000051.1:11072-14872 GCA_964619175.1 uncultured Brachyspira sp.
CTTTCATAACTTTTCCCGCTTCAGAAGTGACATTATCTGTCTGCTGCGACGACATCTCTTTTATTAGTTTTTCAAGTCTCTGTCTATCAGCAACTTTATGTCCAGCTTTAATAAAAGCTCCTTCCACAGCCGAAACATAAGAAGCTCTCGCCTTTTCTTCCATAGTTCCTTCGGACGGCAAACATGCTAAAGTGATAGATTCTCCTTTTGAATATACAATAGAAATATTAGCGATAAATATAAAACTTATAATTAAAAATTTTTTAAACATAAATTATCTCCTCAATTAAAAAATTATTAATTCAAAAAAAATTATTTAATTATGTTAATAATATAGAAAGATAAAATTATTGTCAATAATAATAAAATCTTTTTATAATATTTTTTGTATAAAAACTATTGACAAATTTCTTAATTTGAGTTATATTTTTTTAAATTAATTGATTAAAATTAGTTAGCTACGGAAATTTTAAAAATGATAATTAAAAATACTATAAATTCGTTAAGCAAAGCAAAGCAAAGCAAAGCAAAGCAAAGCAAAAACTATATCTTTATATAATAATTATTTCAAATTTTATTTTTCGCAAATCTTTAAGGCGCTTAATTTTTCAAGTATATTCTTTACTTTTGATAACTTATCGAAGAAAATTAAAATCTTCGTTATTGTTATAAATAAAAATTATATCAGGGGTTCATTTATGAATAAAAAATTCCTTATAATTACTTTTTGTTTAATTTTTATAATTTTTATTGTCGGATGTAAAACGATTTCCACAACCGACAATATCACTCCGTCTCTTCAACTTTCTGGAAACGATATAACAGTCGGAGAGGTTTTAACTGCGGAATTAAAATACGATTCTGGAGACGATAGTTTGAGAGAAAAACTTATAGCCGAAGCTTTGAAAGGAACGGCTTACGATTTTTTATTAGCTCCTCGTTATGAGATTTTCAAATCTGGTTTAACTACAAAGATAAGAGTTAGAGGAAGAGGCGCAAGACTTAAATAAAATAAGATAAAATAAAAATTCGAAAAATTTATAAAAACAAAAAGTAATATGAAAGGCTTTGTTTAACTATAGTTAGCAGAGCCTTTTTTATTGCTTTTTTTCATTACGATTGTTATAATAAATCAATTAATTAATAGGAAAAAAAATGTATATAAAGAATCTTAATTTGCATGGATTCAAATCTTTCGCCATAGAAACGAATATAGAATTCAACGAAGGCGTTACCGTAGTTTTAGGTCCTAACGGAATAGGAAAAAGTAATATCGTTGAGGCTTTTTTATGGGTTATGGGCGAACAATCGGCAAGCAGATTAAGAATAGACTCTTCAAAAGGGCTTGAAAGCGTTATTTTTCATGGAACGGATACGAAAAAACCTTCATCGCTTGCTCAAATAACTTTAACATTGGACAATAAAAACAAATGGATAAAAAAATACGATAAAGACGAAATCATTGTAACTAGAAAATATTATAGAAAAGGTTTGTCGGAATATTACATAAACGAAGAGCAAGTTAGATTAAAAGATATAGTCGATATGTTTTTGGATACGGGACTTGGAAAAAACGCTTATTCGGTTATAAAACAGGGAACGGTATCCGAAATAGCTAAACAAAAACCTGAAGAGAGAAGAAGTATAATAGAAAATGCGGCTGGAATAAGCAAATATCTCGAAAGGAGAAGAGAAGCGACTAGAAAATTGGAAGAGTCGGAAAGGAATCTCGATAGCGTAAAAATAGAAATAAAAAATGCAGAAAAATATTATAAATCTCTTAAAGAACAAGCTGCAAGAACGGAAAAATATTATTCTTTTATAGACGAAAGAAAAAAAATAAGTATAAGTATAAATGTAAATCAAGTAAAAAAATCAAAAATAAATCTCGAAGAACTTATAAAGAATTTGGAAGATTCTAACAATAAAAAATTGGAATTGGAAAAAGAATTGCAAGATTTGGACAATCAAAAACAAAGCGAACTCCTTAAATTCGAAGAGATGAGAAACCTATCGATAGAATTAGACAAACAGGTTTCGTTAATAGACACAGAACTTACTCATATTGAAAAAATGTCAAATCAATTAAAAGCGCAACTTGAAAATAAAGACAAAGAAAAAGAAGAAAATATTAACCGAAAAAATATTTTAAATAAAAGAATAGAAGAAAATAAAAATCAAATAAAGGAATTCGAAGAAGATATAAAAAACATTATCGAAAATATAGAACGAACATTGAAAGAACAAGAATTGGAAGAAAATAATATAGCTAAAGAACAAAATAAAATAGCTAGCTTTAACGACGAAATTTCCACATTAACTCAAAACAATCAAAACGCAAATTTACAAATTACAAACGCTCGAGAAAGACAACTCGAAGTTATAAATAAAATAATGACGGAAATAGACGAAAAGAAAAAAGATATAATGGGAAATAGTTTTTATCAAAATATTGGAAAACATGAGGCGGATATAGACATAGGATTTAACAATTTGCTAAACGCCATAGATTCTAAAATGATTTCTATAAAAGAATTCGAAGAATATAACATATTGAATAATTTTAACGAACTTAATTTTAGTTCAATTTCCGGTTTTATAGAAAATTTAAAAGATAATTTGGATAACGAAAAAAACGACGCTTTATTTTTGCAAAGCATATTTAAAGAATACACTAAAATAAAAGACCCTTTCGTGGATTTGCTTTTCGACAAAGAAGGCGCTTATATGCAAAAAGAAAATATAGATAAAGAGATAACCGAACTTGAAAATTATATTAAAAACAATAACGATAAAATAGAAGAATTAAATAGCGATATAAAAATTTCCGCGGATAATATAAATAGAGCGAATTCAAATTTAACTACTTTAACGATAGAAAAAGCCAAATATGAAACGAATAAAAAAGCTTTAGAAGAGAGAAAGGAAATAATAATAAAAAATATAAAAATTACCGAAGAAGAATTTTTATCTCTTACAGAAAAAATAAGCAAACTCGAAGAAGATTATAAAAACTTAAGCGAAGAGTTTAAACAAAATAATCTAAATTTCAAAGAACTTGAAAAGAAAAAATCGAAAACGGAAAGCGAATCGAGAACGAAGGCAAACGAAATAAAAAAAGCCGAGTCTACATTGTCGAATTTCGAGGTTAGCCATTCCAAAAGAGTGAAGAGATTAAACGAGATAAGCGAAAATATTACAAGAATAAGTGAGAGGATAAATCAAACCAATGAAAAAATAAACGACATATATAGTCATTTTTACGAAAATTACGCTCTCAATTTGAAAGATTTTGAAAACGAAACTCATAATTTAATCGACGAGGAAGCTTTTAAAAACAAACTAAATGCCGTAAATGAAAAAATAAAAAATCTCGGACATATAAACGAAATGGCTTTAGACGAATATCAAGAGGCAAAAAACAGATTTGAATTTTTAAGTAAACAGAAAGAGGATTTAGAAAAATCCAAAGAAGAAATATTAAAAATTATATTCGACGCCAATAAAAAAGCGGGGGAAGATTTCTTAAAAACTTTTAACGAAATAAATAAAAAATTCTCCGAAACATTTAAAATATTATTCGGAGGCGGAAACGCCGGTTTAAAAATACAAAACGAAGAAGATTTATTAAACAGTCCGATAGACATATTCGCTCAACCTCCGGGCAAAAAAATGGAAAATATAGTTTCTTATTCTGGAGGCGAACTTACTATGACGGGACTCGCTTTGGTTTTTGCAATATTCTTATATCGTCCGTCTCCTTTTTGCATATTGGACGAGGTTGACGCCGCTTTGGACGG
>CAZUEE010000052.1:0-14788 GCA_964619175.1 uncultured Brachyspira sp.
TAATGAAAAATCTTTTAATTTTATTTTTATCTTTAATATTATTTTCAGTAAGTTGCGGCGCAGACAATATAATGGGGGGGGGTAAACGCGGCAGTTATGGCAGCGGCAGTCATTCTAAATCCGAAGTTGAGGGAACTTGGATTAATTCTGAATCTGGAAAACCCGGCACTCTTCGAATTGATAGCTCGGGGAATTTAATTACTGGCGTTACTAATATATTTTCACAATATTTTGACAATACTTTTTCAGATGTTATTTCGGGAAGAATCGATAACAGTTTCGATTATCCTTATACTACAGAAGTAAAGGGACAATATAGTTCTGGATATATTACATTCAATAGTTCATCAAGTTGCTTTTTGAATATTGAAATTCCGGGACTTTATTATCCTTTAGGGGGTAATTACGCTAAAAAGTAGCCCCGCGTTTAGATAAACGGTAAACTAAAAAATAAAATCGTTTTTGTTTCTTTAATTTTATTCAAAAAGAAATTTAGAAAAAACGAATAATTTTAATCTTTCATACAAAAACCGGAGTATTTTTCTATATATCCTATTGGATTATAGGATAATTTTGCTTTTCTAAGTCCCAAATCGCCGACATCCTGCTCTCTATTTACGAATTTAAATCTATCATCTTTATTATTTTCTAAAAAGAGTTTATTTATAGCTTGATAACTTCCTTTATAATCTCTGTCTCCTCTTTCAGAGTGAATTACTATAGAATCTCTTAAACTTAAATCTCCTATGCTATATGCCGCAACTTTGCCGTCTATATAAATAACTCCACCAACTATATAGTTTATTTCATCCCAATAATCGAGTAAAGTTTTTATCATAAGAATATCCGCTTCGGCTCTTATTTCATGCATCAATAATTTATAACCGTCGAAAGCTTCGCAATCCTCGGTTGTCATCGCGTTTGCGAAATTATTTTTCATCTCGTCTTCTTCCCATTTATTTTCAAACTCGAATATTTCCTTAACCATGCTTTTGTCAATCGGTTTATATTCAAAATTATTTTTAATAAATTGATTATAAAGATTTTTTTTGTTGTGAAATTTTCTACCGCTTAAATTCATTAATTCGTTAAAATCGTATAAATATTCCCATTCGTCTCTACTTTCTTTTATTTTTAAATTCGTTTTTTCTTCCAAATGTTTTGCAAGACTTTTCGGAATTCTTATTATACTTTCATTTTCTCCGACCATATCGCATAAACATTTTTCTTTACAAAAATTATATTTAAACCAATCTCCCACAGGCGCCCAATAAATCGTATACGGCGAACATTGCCTTATCCAAACCAATTCATCCGTAAAAGCCCATTCGAGCATATAAATATCTTTAAGTCCGAATAAATTTATAAATGTATAATCCGCCGATTGAACGGGAGTTGTTGAAAAATATTTATGATATAATTCTTGTTTGTCTAATGTTATAGGTTCGAAATTAAGCATCAATTATCCTTTTTTATTTTATTCTTATTTCTTATTTTTATTATTTTTTTTAATAAATTTTTTTATTTTTCTAAAAAATCCGCCTTTTTCGTTTTCGTCTACAAGTATATATTTTAACATAAATCTTATATAAGGATGATAAATATACATAGTTTCTTTTATCGTCATTTTTGTTTTATAATCTTCATAATCTTCAAGAATATAAGTCCATAAAGTCATGCCCTCATCTTCCGATTTTACTATCGATATTTCGCTATTTTCTATCCTTCTTACTTCCATTAATTCTTGATATATTTTTCTTTTTTTATAAATTTGTATTATTTTTAATTTGCCTTTTTCTATTCTTTCCGTTCTAACTTGATACAAATATTTCACCCATAGAGGATAATTTTCATAATTTGTTAAAAATTCATATAATTGTTTTTTAGGTATATTAAGAATTTGAGTTTTTTCTCTTGTAAAAGACGGAGGTGTTCTTTTTCCTATAATAGATGGGACGATAATCATTATTCCCATTAATATCAAAGGTATGAGTATAAATATTGGGATTATATAAAGCATTATTTTCCTTTTGCTATAATTTATTAAAGTTTTAAGGTTTATTTTTCGCTTTTAATTATATTTATAAAATTTGCTATTTTTTTTAATATATGCTATATTATACTATATTAAAAATTAAATAAAAGGGTCTGTAGCTCAGATGGTTTAGAGCGTTCGACTGATAATCGAAAGGTCGGTGGTTCAATTCCTCCCAGACCCACACAGATTCTTTTAATAGCTTGGGGGTTTAGCTCAGTTTGGGAGAGCGGCTGTTTTGCAAGCAGTAGGTCGTGGGTTCGATCCCCATAACCTCCACATCGAAAACGATTTTTAAAGTATTCAAAAATATTTTAAGAATCGTTTTATTTTTTACGATATTATTATAGATATTTTAATTTAAATTTTTTGGAGAAAATTATTTATGAAAATAAAATTTTTGTTATTTATTATTCTTTCTTTATTCGTTTTTCAAACTATTTCGGCTTACGCTTTAAATCAAGATGAAGAAACTCTTTTGGATGCTTCGATTTTCGGAGACGATGATGTCGTAGAACAAATACTTGCAAAAAATATTAATGTCAATATTCAAGACGATGTCGGAAATACCGCCTTAATTTTGGCGTCTATGGAAGGACATACGAAAGTCGTAGCCTTATTATTGCAATCGGACGCAGATAAATCAATCGTAAATAAGCATGGTAATGACGCTTTATTTTATGCGAGAGAGAGAAATCATAGAAATGTGATTAAATTATTAGAATAAACAATTTAATAAATAGAATTTCACATGACTTTAAACGACTTATTTACAGAATTTGAAAAATTAAAAGACGATAAAAAAGCCTACGAAATGTCAGCTTATATGAAAAATCAATTCGAATTTTTAGGAATTCCTGCAAAACCGAGAAGGGAAATTCAAAATAAAATTTTCGAATCGGTTTCTAAAGAAGAAAATATAGATTTTAAATTTGTAGACAAATGTTATAAAAATAAATATAGAGAATTTCAATATGCTGCGGTAGGTTATCTTAATTTTAAAAAGGAATATTTAAATATATCGCATATAGAAATTTTGAAAAAATATATATTGACAAAATCTTGGTGGGACACTATAGACGGTTTGGATAGAATTGTTGGGAGCATTGCATTAAAAGACGAGAAGGTTAATGAAATATTATTAGATTGGAGTTTGGATGAAAATATTTGGCTTAGACGAATTGCGATAGACCATCAGCTTTTGAGAAAAGAAAAAACAAATACAAAACTACTCGAAAAAATAATTGTCAATAATCTTAATCAAAAAGAATTTTTTATAAACAAGGCTATAGGATGGAGTTTGAGAGATTATAGCAAAACTAATCCAAAATGGGTAAAAGAGTTTATAAAAAAACATAAAGATTCTATGTCGAATTTAAGTATAAAAGAGGCAAGCAAATATATATAATTGCTCGAGACTGGATTTGAACCAGCACGGTATTACCCGACAGCACCTCAAGCTGTTGTGTCTACCTATTCCACCACCCGAGCAAACATTATTATAATATATTAAAATTGCGTTTTGTCAAATATGTTATTAATTTACGCTTTCATCTTTACTTTCGGCTTCTCTCAATACCTCGAATATTGCAGCACTATTGTTTACTCTCGCTATATCCATCGGGTATCTTCTTTCGTTGTTTCTAATTCTTGTATTAGCTCCTTTCAATACTATCTCTCCTACAATATCTATATTCCCCGAAATAACCGCCAAATGCAAAGCCGTGTTTCCGTCATTATTTTGAATATCGAGATTCGGATTTTTATCCAATAGTAGTCTAATTACGGAAAGTTGAGAGTTTCCTGCAGCCAAATGTAGAGCCGTGTTTCCGTTTATATCGATTGCGTTTATATCTATTTTTCTTGCAAGCAATATTCTAACGACATTATCGAGTCCCAATTTTGAAGCTACCATTAAAGGAGTGAGGCTTGATATTCCCGCATAGTCTATATCCGCTCCGTTTTCAACCAAAACCTGAAGCAAATCCATATTATTTTGAGTTATTGCATATTCGATTAAACCGCTTCCGTCTGGCATTAAAATATTAGCATTAGCCTTATTTGTCATTAAAAATTTGGTTAATTGAACATCTCCGTTTTGAACGGCTATATTTAAAGGATTTAGTCCGTTTTCGTCCGTATAATTAATGTTAGCTCTATTTTCTATTAATAATTTCATCATATCGATTCTGCTTTCAATTATAGGACTTTTAATCGCGTATAATAATTCGTCTTTAATTCTAACGTTGTTTTCAAGCAATATTTTTGCAATTTCAATATCTCCGTTATTTGCAGCGTAAGTTAAAGCGCTCCAACCTTCGTCATCGTATTTATTGACATTCGCTCCGTTTTCTATAAGTTTTTTTACGGTTTCCAAATAAGAATTTCCAACCGCTATGATTAACGGAGTTTTATCTTTTAGAGAATCGTTTATAAATTTTTTGTCGACTTTTTCTATAATCATATCTGTTATTTTTGCGCTATTTCCCGCCGATTTTTCAAGCAATTCCAAATCTACGGGAAATTTATTTTTAGGATTATTGAATTTAGAACCGGCAGCTGCGGTTATAATATTTCCGTAAGTTTCGCTTATTCCCGCCTCGTCTATATTTGCGTTTTTCTCCAAAAAATAATTAACTAACTTAGGACTTAAAGACAAAACGGCATCGTATAAAATAGTCGTTCCGTCACTGTTTTTATAATTAATATCCGCTCCATTTTCTATTAAATATTTAACCGTATTCTCGTCGCTATTCGCTATGGCGTAATTTAAAATAGAAGGTTCTTTTTTAAAATCGAAAGAATTATTTATAAGAATTTTTATAATATTTAGATTTGTATTTTTAATGGCGCAATATATAGGATATTTTTCAATATTATCTCCAATATAATAACCGTAAATATTCGCTTTTCCTTCTTCAATTAAAATTTCCACCATTTTAGGATTATTTTCTTCTATAGCCAATACGAGAGGAGTAGTCCCATCGTCCGAAACGATTTCAATATTCGCTTCATTTTCTATTAAAAATCTAACGGCTTTTACATTGTCATGTTTTATCGCCCAATATAGTCCGCCAATATTATTTTCATCAGTTTCGTTTATATCTTTTCCATAATTTAAAATCAGTTCTTTAACTACTTTGTCTCCATGTTGTTTGCCGTATATTTCAGAATCGTATATTTTATACATCGAAACATTTTTACTTAAACCAGATTCTTTGCCTGCAAATAAAAATATTCCGATAAATAATCCTGCTCCTATTAAAAGAATCGATATTATGACGGCGGAAATTATTCCAACTCTAAAAACAAATTGTTTACTTTCTTGATTTCTATTGTCCATATTTTGCCTTATTTAATTTTAACCGTTTTCTATAATTATTAATTCTTAAGTCGATTAATGATAACATATTTTATATAAATTAACAGCGATATTATTCTACAGCAATATGCAATTAAAGAACGGTTTATCAAACAAAGGGTTGTCCGAAAACAAACCCCTTGTCCTTATAAACCTCTACTATTAAGCTAATAATTTATTTCAAATAGTCAAGCATTTTTTATTAAATATTTTATAGATTTTTTTATTTTCGCTTGATATTTATTTATATTTGCAATACAATATATTTGGTAAAACTTTAATTAAAGGAGAAAACTATGAAACTTATAATTTCAATAAGCGCTTCTATATTTATATTCGCTATGATAGTTTTTGCTCAAACTAAAATCGATTTGAGTAAAATTCCAAACGGAACATATTTAGGCGATTATAAAGCAACTTATAAAACCGTTCAAGGAGACTATCAAGCGAGAGTTACGGTAGCAGACGGAAAGTTAACGAGAATCGTTTTAACTAAAAGCGCCCACAGAAGCGGACCGGCAAGGTCAAAAGTGGCTTTCGATAAAATGATAGAGGCAAACGATATTTATGCAGACGGAATAACGGGAGCGACTTGGAGCGCTTTGGTTGAAGATGCTCTAACAAAATTAACTCCGTCAAAATAACAAACGGTAAACAATAAAGCGGATTCGATTAAATCTCGGATTCGCTTTTACTTTTAAATATTTTTTTAAATAAAAATTCTATTAATCTTCGTTTTTCATTTTTATTCTAATAATTAGTCCTAAAATCATAATAATAAAAGTTATAAATATCGCCAAATATAAATTGCAAGAAATATCATATTTTAAAAATTTTACATCGGAAAACTTTTCGGACAAATTTATTAACAGATTTGCAAAAAATTCTACCGTATAGGCGGGATAAATCGCCAAAGGAGAAAATATTTGAAATACAATTATAGTTATGATTGAAGAAGCGAGTATTATAAAAGCTAAAGGAACTGCGAATATATTTGATATTATGGAAGTCAAATTTAAAAGCGAAAAATGATAAATGCTCAAAGGCAATATTGAAATTAAAGCTATGAAATTTATAAAAAGAAATACGATTAATTTTGAGATTAAATTTTTTATAAAATAATTATTTATATTTTTTATTTTATTTTTCATATAAAATTTAAAATAAAAATCAAAAATAGGATAATAAAGTATTATTCCCAAAGTCGCCAAAAATGAAAATTGAAAACTAATCTCTCTTATAGAATTAGGTTCGATTATTAGTATTATCAAAGCGGCTAAAAATAGCGAATTTACGGAATTTCTGTTTTTATCAAAAATATAAGATATTAACAAACAAAAAGCCATTATACTCGCACGAATTATAGAAACGGAAAATAAAGTAATTGCGGGATATATTACTACGGTTATAATAGTCGATATTAATATTCTTTTATAAAAATTTATCGGGAAAAAAGACAATGCAAGAAATAAAATATAAAGAACCATAGAAATATGAAGCCCGGATATTGAAAGTATATGCGATATTCCCGCTCCGATAAAATATTGATTTATATTTTGAGGAATGACGCTTTTATCTCCGATTACTATTCCTTGAGCCACAGAATAACTTATAGGACTTATATATTTTCCGAGAGATTTTTTTGCAATATTTCTAAAATATAAACCGTATTTATTAATATAATTTTTCATATAATTTATAATGGAAAAACCGTTTTTTTGAACGGTAAAATTAATATAAGGATAAATTGACGAAACCCCGAATAACATTTTATTTTTAAGGGCGTTTATAATATTCTTTTCGCTATCGTTTGTAAAAATATTTTTGTATAAATTAATTTTAGCGTAAACTACAATCGAATCGTTTATATAAATTGGTTTTTGCGAATTATGATACAATCTAATATTGCCGGCATAATCATGCCAATTTTTCCCGTCATAAATCATATCGACATAAGCCGTATATCTGTCTCTAAAACCTATAACTCCGTCATATTCTATTATTTTTGCCCTATAGCCTTTTATATCGCCCGCAAAATAGCTTAAAGGATTAAGAAATATTTTATAATATCTCGCTATCGTCCAACTATATCCGATAAAAAAGCATGAAATTACGGCAAAGTAAATTTTTGTTTTATTTTTTGATTTGTCCAAAAATGCAAAAATTAAAGATAGAATTATAAGAATAAAAGCGATTATTAAAAATAAATACGATAAAATAACAATATGTTTTTTTAACGCTAAAGAAATTCCTAAAGAAAAACTTAAAGTTATATAGAAAATATAAGTAATCGGGTAGAAATATAATTTTTTCATTATATTAATTATATATATTTTTTTATTTTTTAAAATATAATATATTTAATATAATTTAACTCTATTTTTATTGAATTAAAATTCCATTTTCTATCGGCGTTATTATCTGTTTAACATTAAATGAGTCTAAATTATTTAAATTTGCAATATCTCTATAAATATTAACTTGAGAGACTTTATCTATATATTGCATGCTTAATATTTCGTTTACTACACTTCTTAAATCGGAGTTCATAAATATATTGCTTGTGATTCCATCTTCTAAATTAACTTCGGTAAATTGTCCTACGGGAGTATCGTTTAATTTTCCGTATCCATGCAAGAATCGAACTTTAGTCACATTCTCGTTAAACGAAACTATAGCAGCTCCGGATATATTTATCGTGCTGTTGTCGGGAGTATATACGGTAATATATTCTGGTTTATAACTCATAGGAGATACAATTAAAATCTCGCCTTTATGCAAACTAAATATAATATTTTCGTTTTTATCAAAAGTGTTGTCAAAATATATCGAAGTATTTTCTTTAATTTTTAATAAAAGCCTATTTTGTAAATATGCGGTTAATGAAGATGCTTCGGTAATAATCGTGTCTCTAGTAAATAATAAATCCCCCAACCTTGCCGGTTTTTGAACCATACTTCTTATAGGTTGATATTCAAATGGACTTTTAACATTCACTTCGAGTTTAACATTTCCCTGAACATCCACTACTTTCATATACTTGTCCAAATTATAAGAGGCTTCTATATTCAATGAAAACATTATGATTAATATCATGGTTATAACTTTTTTAAACATCATAAACTCCATTTACATTTATACTTAAAAATTATCGGAAAAAAGCATCGTTAAATTGATATGCAAAAATAAAAAAATCACTGTATGTAGATGTTGATATTCGGACTTTTTATTTCGCTTCCTTCAAAATTAACCGCTTTAATATAAAAAGTATAATCTCCTTTTTTAAGATTCCACGATATAGCGCCGGTTTTTAATTCCTCTATATTCGCGATAACCTCTTCGTTACAATATAAACTCGCTTGATTAATATCGCCGGGTATATAAGAAGAAATAAAAATATTTTGATATTCTATAGGCAAAGTGGAATCTATTTTATAAACCGAATTATCGGTAGGAGAAGTTATGGCTATTCTTTCTTTTTTAAAATTTCTATTATTTCGATAATTAACTCTATTTTCGTTCGTATTAATATGAGCGTAAATATTTTTTAACATAAACCATTCGGAATTTGGTCTTTCTATTTGTCTTTCTTTAAGCCAATCGTTATATTCGCTCGGCAGATTAAGAAAAACTTTTTTGACAATGTTCCCGTCCTCGTTTTGTTTTATATATAAATTATGAACATCGCATTCTTCTTTTACCATATTTAAAATTGAAAACTCTTCAAGTCTCGTTTCTTTACAGAACTCTCCTCTTAGTTTTCCGCTGATTAAACAAATTTCTCTTTCCACAATATCTTTTGGTTTGTCCCATTCCGTTTCTTTTTGACTCTTATTAAGCATAGAAAATAAATCGTAAAGTATCGGAACAGCGCCGTTTCCTCCCGTTATATTTATCATTTCGCTTCCCTTAAAATCTCCAAGCCATAACCCAACTATATAATCTTTAGTATAACCCACAGCCCAAGCGTCTCTCGAACCTTTTGAAGTTCCAGTTTTTATCGCCACTTTAAAAGGATAAACCAATCCTCTATAACTTCTAAAAGAACCTTGTCTTGCATTTCTGTCGGATAATATATCGTTTATTAAATATGCGCTTTCTTCCGATATTACTCTTTTATGGCTATAAGATTTTTTAGGAATATAAAATATCTCTCCGTTTTCTTTTTTTAACGAAATAGTCGAATAATGATTAATAAAAATACCGGAATTTGGAAATATCGTATAAGCCGAAACCAAATCTAAAAGTCTCACTTCGGCGCTTCCCAACACCAAAGAATAACCGTAATAATCCGGATTCTTATCTATACTTCTTAAACCCGATTTTAACAATATATTTTGAAAATCTTTAAGACTATATTTTGAAATCCATCTAACTGCCGGTATATTAAGAGAATTTGCAAGAGCATCTCTTATGGTTACAGGTCCTCTATATTTGCGGTCGAAATTTTCCGGTATATAATCTCCGCCCGGAGAATTTATATAGGTTTTAATATCGCCTATCACCGATGCGGGAGATTCTCCTTTATCGAATAAATACGCGTATAGAAAAGGTTTTAACGTGCTTCCAGGTTGTCTTAAAGCTACAGCACCGTTTACTGCTCCATCCGTTTCCGCATCAAAATAATTCATAGAACCTATCATTGAAAGTATCTCTCCCGTTTTGGCGTTTAATATTACGCATGAAATATTTCTTACATTAAAATTATGAAGAGATTGACTAGCGTTGCTTATTACCAAAGAAGCCTCTTTTTGCAATTTATAATTTAAAGTCGTTTTCACTTCTATTAAATTCGAATATTTTAATTTATCGAGATATTCTTTTACATACATTACGAAATGCGGAGCTTTGAAAGTATTTTTATCTCTATTCGTATAAACGGTTATATTTTCATTTATATAATTATTGTAATCATCTTCGGTAATATAATTGTTTTTTTTCATTTGATTTAAAACATATATTTTTCTTGCATATAATCTGTCTTTATATTTATAAGGATTAAATTTTGTTCCAGACTTTATTATTGAGGCAAGAATAGCCGATTCGTTTACATTCAAATCTTTAACTTCTTTTTTAAAATATAATTTAGCAGCAGCTCCTATTCCGTAGCAATTATTTCCTAAAAAAACTCTGTTTAAATATTCGGTTAATATTTCCTCTTTAGTCATATTCTTTTCCAATCTGATAGAATCTAAAGCTTCGTAGAATTTATTTATATAATTTCTTTCTCTATGAACAATGCTTTTTGCAAGTTGTTGAGTTATCGTGCTTCCGCCAGACACTATTTTTCTATTTAATAAATTTGAATAAAACGCTCTTAAAATGGCTTTATAATCTACGCCTTTATGATGAAAGAAATTTTTATCCTCGGCGCTTATTACGGCTTCTATCAAATTTTTAGGCAAATCAGAATATTTAACTTCTGAGTAAAATCCGCCGTATTCGGGAAAAAGATTTGCAAGCAATATATTGTTTCTATCGTATACTTTTAACACTCTCTTTTCGTTTTTTTTCAATTCGTCTTTTGAAAAAGGCTTATTGATATATTCTTTTGAGAATTTATATAAACCGTAAATTTTTGGAGCGAATATTAAACCTGATATAAACGAAGAAAATAATAAAAGACATATTATAGATAGCGATATTTTTTTTATTATATTTTTTATATTCTTCATACCTTTTGATAACCCTGTAAAAAATAACTAACGAAACAATCGTTTAAAGCGTTAAAAGATTTATTCGTTGATACTTGCAATTTCTAATATAACAGTATTTTATTATAATTATTTTATTTTTCAAGGAAAATAATGAAAATTAAAGTATTAATCGTTTTTTATACCGATTGCCTTCTTCTTTTTCTATAAAATTTTTCTAAAGAACCGTATTTTTTTATTATATCTTTTTTTAATTTTTCAAATATCATCAAACATGTTTTACAACCGTCTAAAGCCCTATGCAAATTATCAATATTATAATATTTAGCCACATCTTCTTGACTATATTCGCCTAAAACTTCGTTTGCCGATTTTAATACTCTTTTAGCTATACGTCTAACATCTATAAAATTATTTTCTAATTCTATTTTAGTCATAGCAAATAAATTATCATATAAAAAATCAATACAGAAATCAGAATCATAACATATTAATATATCACTTCCTACAAAATCATAAAATTCTTTTATTACAATATCTATGGTTGGAGCTTCTTTTATCATTTTATTGCTTATTCCCATTAATTTTTCTTTATCATAAAGGAATAATAAAATCAACTTTCACCAAAGACGAAAAAGTATCTGCGATATTATTATCTCTATATTTAATAGCGGCTATTTCAAATATTTCGTCTATGCCGGGAATATATTTTTCGTTTTTGTTTAGATATTTTTCAATCCCAAACTTCGCTATTTCAGATATTTCGTCCATATCTATACCGATATATCCTATAGTGTTAATATCTACAATCGTATAATCGTTTGGAAACTCCCTTACAAGCAAACCTTTATTTCTATAAATATTTTTTCTTTCGATTCTTAATTTTTCTCTTTTAATTGCATCTCTTTTCATAACTAAATATAATATTTTGCCTCCAAATTTAAATATAACATAAAAAGCTGCCACAAAAGCCGCCACAATTGGATAAAACAAAGCTATAAATATAATGAAAGCCAACAATAACAATCTATTTAATAATCTATTTATCATAATTATAAAGAAACCCTTAATCAATCTATTTATCATAATTACAAAGAAATCCTTAATCAATTTCATTTAATAATATATTTATTTATTTGATTTGTCAATAATTATTACATTAAGAATTTAAATTTTCAAATTCATCTCTTACCGATTATTTATTTGAATTTATTTCTAAAATTATCTCTTAACTTTCTAATAGGTATCCACCAAGATATTTTATTAATTTTATTTTCGTTCACTTTAATTGTAAATTTAATTCCAAATAAATAAAAAATTAAATAATCTTTAGTATTATAAATTCCGAATAATTTTATCCAATTCTGTTTTCTATTAATTTCGTTATATAATTCTAAATTTTTTCCGTATAAATCGTTTATTATATTATTTTTTTCTTTATTTTCTTCGATTAAGTAATTTATTATATCGTTTTGACAATACGATTTATTTTTAGGTTTTTCTAACGCGTTTTTTAACCAATTAAGCGATTTTGCTTTTTCTATCTCTAATTTTTTGTTAATTTCCGTATAGTCCATTTTTAGGAGAGAATCTGTATTATGAATAATTTTAGATAAATCCGTCATTATTTTGTCTTTTATATCAAACATATTCGACAAAGACATTAATCTTGAAATTCCCGATTCTTCATTTAATATGCATACGAAAGGTTTATTAAAAATTATGGCGAAACAACTTCCATGAAAAGAATCGGTTATTAATAATTCGCAATTTTTTATAACATAAAGCCAATCTTCTATAGAAGTATCTTTATCATATTGATATAAATATTCAAGATTAAGATTTAATTTATTTGAAATAAGTTCAACTTCGTTTTTAAATTCTAATTCGGTTCTAAGCAAATATACGGCGATATATTTATGATTTATATTTAATTTGCTTTTGTTAATCAAATAATCGTAATTGTCCAACAAAAATACCGGGTCTAATACATGAGAGGCTTCGACATCGAATTCTTCTTTACAAATTCTCACGCCGTCATCCTCTCTAACGGAAATACTGTCAAATTGCTTCAAATAATATTTAAAAAATATTTTATCTTTTAATTCTCCTTCAAAATAAGATACGCCAAAAGATGATGAATAGGCTATTTTGTTTTTGAAATTATATACAAAATTTAACAGATAATAAAAAATATTTTCGCCATGAGCCATATAACGCCAAACTTGGTCAGCCCCCACTATAAAAGTTTCGCATTTTGCATTTATTTTTTCCAATTCTTCTTTATTAAAATATTCGTTTACTATATTAAAATATTTTAAACCAAATTCATTGCCCCTCATATTCGTATATAAATTATTTTGAAAACCGTATAGATTATTATAAATTAATATTGGATTATATCCTAAATCTTCAACTACTTTATATAAAGCGTAATATGTTAATACCGCTCCAAAATTATATTGAAAAATCATATTTAATATAGCGACATTATACTTTGGATTATTAGAATTGTTATACAATGTTTCAAAATTTTCTTTATCAAGATTGTCAAAAAAATATTTCCTGCTTGCAAATATTGGAGTTATCGCCCCAAAACCTCCATTATATTTTTTAGGAACTTTATCGACTTTTTTATATTTAAAATTTGCATTATTTAATCTATCGAAAATTTCTTTTCCTTTTTTATCGTTTGCAAATACTAAAGAAACTCCCATATCGTCGCTATCTGCAACTCCCCAATAATCACCAATGGTAATATCGCCTACTCTTTCAAATTTGCTATATTTACATTTCAAACATTCTTCTTTGCATGACAAATGTTCTAAAAACGATTTTGTATATAAACATCCATCGTTCCCTTTACGAATATATTCTCCAGATTTAAACTTTATATAAAGTCCCACGGGCAACCCTAATTTACTTTTATCTCTAAATTTTACGCATTCTATATCTTTTATATCGTTATCGCAAAAAGTTTCTTTTAGATATTTCACCCAAACTTTTTTAGGAACTATACTATTGCATAATAAATCTACCGTTATTAAATTCTCATAATCTTTTCCCAAATAGAAATTTAAAGCCGATACTTGACAAGGCGTCCCAGAAAATAATACTAATTTTTTATCATTCAATAATTTCTTTGTTTCAAAAAAAATATTTCCCAAAGAGCTTTCGATATATTTTGAACCTCTCAATTTATCCAAATCTTTTTTATCGCTTATTATTATATGTTTTACTCCAAGCCAATCTTTATTCCAACTTGCGCCGCATACATAACCGTTATTTTCAAAAACATAATCGGCGAGTAAAGTAAACATTCCTCCCGAAGAAGATTTCATTCTTATTTCGTCTTTCGCTCTCACATCGTAAATCTTTTGCTCAAAATTAGTTTTAAAATTATCATTTAAAGCATGACATTTCTTAACGCATAAACCGCAGTCGGTGCATAATTTTTCGTCTATAACGGGATAACGAAAACCTTCTTTGGTTTCTATCATTTCAATACAATTATGAGGACATACTTGATTGCATACCGAACAACCGTTGCATTCTTTTTTGTCTAAAATGTTTATATTATTATACGATTTTTTATGAGGCTTAATCATCGCAAATACTCCGTTTTAGGATAAAATGGAGCAAATAATTTTTACATTTTTGCAATGAAAAATATGCAATACTACTTGTATTGTATTGTATTGTATTGTATTGTATTGTATTGTATTGTATTGTATTGTA
>CAZUEE010000053.1:0-14629 GCA_964619175.1 uncultured Brachyspira sp.
ATTTTTTAATTTTCATTTACAAGTTTGATAAAGTCGTCAGCGGGCATAATTTCTATTTCCAATTCTTCCGCTTTCTTCAATTTGCTTCCCGCTTTATCGCCTACTATGAGTATATTTGTAGTTTTCGATACAGAAGATTGCACCGTTGCCCCGAGTCTCTCTGCCGTTTCTTTTGCCGAAGTTCTTGTAAAACCTTCTATAGAACCTGTTATAACCACATTTTTGCCCGTTAATTTGGATTCTACAACCGCAACTTTTTCAAAAATTGGTTCTACTCCAACTTTAAGCAAATCGTCAATTATCTTTTTAGATTTGTCTTTATTTAAGAAATCGTAAATACTTTTTGCGCTTATCTCTCCTATCCCTTCTATATTCTCCAAATCCTCTATAGTTGCTTTTTTGAAATTTTCTATCGAAGTAAAATATTTTGCAAGTAAATCTGCGGTAGTTTCTCCAACTTGTCGCATTCCCAAAGAGTATATAAATCTTTTCAAAGTGGTTTTCTTGCTTTCTTTTATAGAGTTTAACATATTTTCTGCCAATTTTTCTCCCATTCTTTCAAATTTATACAAATTGTTTTTTTTAATTTTATAAATATCTGCTGGAGTTTTAACGAGTCCGCTTTTGGTGAAAATCGCTATCCATTCTTTGCCTATTCCTTCTATATTCATAGCCGCTTTTGAAACGAAATATTCTATATATTTTGTAATTTTACTCGGGCATTCTTCGTTTACGCATCGAACTATAACATCGCCGTCCGTTATCGCAGTATTTCCTCCGCAAACGGGACATTTATTCGGAAAAACGAATTCTTTGCTGTCTTTCGGACGCTTATCCAAAACTACTCTAACTATTTTTGGGATAACATCTCCCGACCTTATTACTACCACCGTGTCTCCTATTCTTATATCTTTAGATTTTATTTCGTTAGGATTATGAAGCGTGACATTTGAAACTATAACGCCTCCCACTTGAACGGGTTTTAATTTTGCTACGGGAGTTAATGCGCCCGTTCTTCCAACTTGAACTTCTATATTGTTTAATAAAGTCTCTTTCTCTTCTGGTTTGAATTTAAAAGCTACAGCAAATCTTGGAGCGCGAGATAAAAAACCCAATTTCTCTTGCAATTTAATATCGTCTACTTTAATCACAAGCCCGTCAATCTCATAGTTCATTCTATTTCTGTTTGTTTGAATATTGTTATATATTTTTAAGACTTCTTTTGCATCTATATTAGGATGAACTCCCTCTACCGTAAAGCCCAAATTAGATAACAATTCCATCGCTTTATATTCGTTTGCTAAATTAAAGTCTTTATAATTTGCAATTTGATAAGCAAAGAATTTTAATCTTCTCTTTTTGCTCTCCGAACTATCCAATTGTCTCAATCCTCCCGAAGCGGCGTTTCTTGGATTTGCAAAAGGAATCTCTTCGAGTTCTTCTCTCTCTCTATTTAAAGCCTCGAAATCTTTTTTCGTTATCAAAGCCTCGCCTCGCACTATAAGTTTGTTTTTTTCTTTAATGCTTTTTGGAACATTATTCATCACCTTAACATTATTTGTAACATTCTCTCCAATTTGCCCGTCTCCTCTCGTGCTTGCAACTATTAGTTTTCCGTTTTCGTAAATCAACTCCAAAGCTAAACCGTCGAATTTATTTTCTACGGTATATTTTATATTTTTTGCATTAATCTCTTTTTTCATTCTATTGTCGAAATCAAAAAATTCTTCCTCATTCATAACATTAGAAAGGGAATACATGGCTATAGGATGTTCGAACTTTTCAAACTTCTCTAAAATTATTCCACCTACTTTATTGGTAGGACTGTCTTTATCTTTAAGAGCGGGAAAATCTCTCTCCAAATTTTCAAGCTCTCTGAAAAGTTTATCGTATTCGTAATCTTCTATCTCTGGGTTATCGTCGGTATAATAAAGTTTATTATGATAATTTATTTCTTCAGTTAATTTTTTTATTCTATTTTTTGCTTCTTCTATATTCATAATCAATATTTCGTCCTTAAAAATTATTATATCTTATTTATTTTATTATATTAGAATAATCGTTAGAATACAACCGATTATAAAAATTACTATAAAAATAAAAAATTGATAATCCTATAAATTTTAAATAATTTTTTAATTTTTGCTATTGACATAAATTCCGTTTAATTATATAATTTATTACCTTGTAAATTGTAGACATTATTATATTACCGTTAGTCTATTAAGGAGTAAAAAATGGCAGGCACTAAAGTAAAAACGGAACAAATACATTTGCAATGCACGGAATGTAAAAGAAAGAATTATATTACTACTAAAAATAAACAAAATGTTCAGGAGAAACTTGAATTAAAAAAATACTGTCCGCATGATAGAAAGCATACGGTTCATAAAGAGCTTAAGGTTTCAAGATAATTTATTATGGGTCAGTAGTTCAATTGGTAGAGCACCAGTCTCCAAAACTGGGTGTTGCAGGTTCGACTCCTGTCTGACCTGATTTGTTTATTGGTATTTTTAATAGTTTTTAATTAAGGTAATTTTATGGCAGAGAAGAAAAAAAATAAATTATTTAATTCTTTCGAAGAGATAAAAAAAGAACTCTTCGAAAGAAGCGTTTGGCCCACTCGCCAAGAGGTTATTAATCAAACTGTTGTGGTTATTATTTTGCTTATTTTGACTTCGGCTTTTTTAGGATTGGCGGATTATGTGGTAACTTTTATAACGAGAACTTTATTGGACGGTTCGATTATAACGACTATAATGTCTTCCAGCATTACTTTAATTTTGATAGCGGTCGTTGTAGCTTTAATCGTTATGTATTTTGCAATTCGCTATGTAAGAAAAAACAGGTATAATAGGTGATAAATATGTCCGATATGCAAGATTATAAATGGTATATAGTTCATACTCAACATGGATACGAAAATAAAGTTAGAGAAAGAATAGACAGAAGAGTAAAAGAAAACGGTATGGACGATTTAATCGTCGATATATATATACCTTCTCAAACAGTTTCTACCACAAAAAACGGTAAAAAAGTAAACAAAGAAGAATTTTCTTATCCCGGATATGTTTTGGTAAAAATGATAATGAACGATTCCACCCAGTCTATGGTTAGAAGAACTCCGGGAGTTGCCGGTTTTATAGGAAGTCATGCCACAACCAAAGACGAAGGACAGATAATTCCAACTCCTTTAAGCGAAGCGGATGTGTCTCGCATATTTGAAGATATGGAAAGCAAGGCTAAAAATCAAATAAACGAAATTATAGGAATGGATTTCGATATAGGAGAGAAAGTTCAAGTTATAGATGGACCTTTTAACGGTTTGAACGGCATAATAGAAAATGTAAATACCGATAAAGGAAAGGTTACCGTTAAAATTGAAATTTTCGGTAGAAGCACGCCTACGGAATTGGATTTTAATAAAGTTAAGAAATTATAAATTTAAGAGGTATAAAATGGCTAAAAAAATAGTTGGTATTGTAAAGGTTAGAATAGCGGGAGGAGAAGCTACTCCGGCTCCGCCTTTAGGTCCTGCTCTAGGTCAGAAGCAAATACAAATAGCTGCATTTGTTAAAGATTTTAACGCTAAAACTTCTAAACAAAAAGGACAGTTGTTAAATACTTATATAACGGTTTATGAAGATAAAACTTATACTTTTGTAACTAAAGGAACTTCTACTTCTACCTTGATTAAAAAGAAATTGGGAATAGAAAAAGGTTCGGGAGAGCCTAATAAAAACAAAGTTGCAAGCATAAATCAGAAACAGCTTGAAGAGATTGCTCAAGAAAAAATGACTTATATGTCTGCAAACGATATAGAAGCGGCTAAAAAGATAGTTGCAGGAACGGCTCGTGCTATGGGAATTAAAGTGGAATAAATAAAATTAACAAGCGACACCATTTATTGAAATTTAAATTTTAAATAAAGAAAATAAAATTAAAAATTGAGAATAAATGGAAGTAATAGTTTGAAAAATTGATTAAAAAGGATTAAAAAATGGCTACAAAAGAAAAAAAGATAGGTGGCAAACGTTACGATGCTTTATTTAAGACGGTAGAAAAATTAAAACCTTATACTGTCGAAGAAGCTATTGAATTGGCGAAAAAAAACGCTACCTGCAAATTTGACGAGACTATCGAGGCTACAATAAACCTTAATATCTTGCCTAAACATTCTATAAGAGACACTTTGTCTTTTCCTAATTCTTTCGGAAAGGAAAAAAGAGTCGTAGTATTTGCTCAAGGCGAAAAGGCGGACGAAGCGAAAAACGCAGGCGCCATAGAAGTTGGTTTTGAAGATTTGATTAGTAAAATTAGAGGAGGTTATACCGATTTTGATGTCGCTATTTCTACTCCAGATTTGATGAAAGAAGTCGGAAAATTAGGGCAGATACTCGGAAGAAAGGGGCTTATGCCTAACCCTAAAACGGGAACGGTGACTTTGGATATAGCTCAAACCGTAAAAAGTTTTAAAGGCGGAAGAATGGAATATAGGGCAGATAAATTCGGAGTCGTTAGAATGGGAATAGGAAAAGCTTCGATGGATGCTAATAAATTAAACGAAAATTTTAAAGCTTTCTACGATGAAATTTTAAGAAAAAAACCTTCCGACTTAAAGGGAGAATATATTAAAGGAATAAGCATCACTTCCACTATGGGAGTCGGTATAAAAGTAGATTATAAGAAAATAAGATTATAAGTTTGCATAAACCTGTTTTTATAAACGAAGTCGTATTTTGTGATCCCATTATACGAATAGATTAAAAAACGGTTTAATATAAAAGAGGTGAATAAATATGCCTAATAAGAAAAATATTGAAACGGTCGCGCATCTTAAAGAACAAATCGATTCTTGCGCGGGGCTTGTATTCTTCGATTATAGAGGAGTAAATGTAGCTCAGCTTACGGATTTAAGACGCGAACTCTCAAAAACTTCTTCCTCTATGAAAATATGTAAAAATTCTTTGGTAGATATCGCTTTGAAAGGTTTGGGCAGAGAAGTAAAAGACGAGATGTTTATTAATCCTACGGCGGTTGTTTTTGCAAAAGAAGATATGCCAGCCGCAGCAAAAGTGATTAGTGACGCTTCAAAAAAGAACGATAAAATAAAAATTAAAGGCGGTTATATGGGAGTGGATTTGCTCGATTCCGCCAATGTTCAAGTTGTCGCAAATATCCCGCCGAGAGAAGTTTTGCTTTCTCATTTGGTTACGGCACTAGAATCGCCTATATCAAGTTTGGCGAATTCTCTTCAAAGTATCATATCGGAACTTGCTTATACGCTCGATTCCGTAGAAGAGGAAAAGAAAAAATCGGCTTAATAGATGGCTGAAAATATTAAATTAAAATTTTAAAAATTAAATTAAGGAGTAAAAAATGGCTTTAAGTAAAGAAGAAATACTACAAGCGATAGAAGAGATGAAAGTGATAGAGCTTCATGAATTGGTTGAAGCTATTAAAGAAAAATTCAATGTAACGGCGGCTATGCCCGTTGCGGCGGTAGCTGCGCCAGCCGCTGGGGGAGCAGCGCCCGGAGGAGCAGCCGAAGAAGAGAAAAACGAATTTGACATAATTCTTACGGGATTCGATGCAGCTCAAAAAATAGCCCTCATTAAAGAGGTTAGAGCAGTTAGCGGTTTGGGTTTGAAAGAGGCTAAAGACGCCGTAGAAAAAGGCGGAGAAACTATTAAATCCGGCGTTTCAAAAGACGAAGCTGCCGCCATTAAAAAACAATTGGAAGCCGCAGGCGGTAAAATTGAAGTTAAATAATAATAAAATACGATTAAAATTTAAGAAGGGTATTGTAGCTTTTACCCTTCTTAATAGTTATATCTTAAACAAATTAAAAATATAAATTAAAGCTATAATTTGGAGAACTTTTTAACATGGCTAATAACATTCAAATAGACAATAAAGTATATAAGGAAAGGGGAATCGAGTTTGCTAAAAAATATAGAATTGAAAACGGACGCGTAAATTTTTCGCGTTATGCTTCGGTTTTGGAACCGCCCGATTTTCTTGCTATACAAAAAGAGTCATACAATAGTTTTCTTCAAAAGGATACGCCTGAAAATAAGAGGAAAAACGAAGGATTGCAAGAGGTTTTAAATTCCATATTTCCAATAGTGGCAACCAACGAAAAGATGCAAATAGAGTTTATTTCGTATGCTATTGGCGAACCTAAAATATCCGAAAAAGAGGCGAGAAGAAGAGATAAAACTTACGCCTATCCTTTTAAGATAAAAGTTCAATTAACGGTAAGAGACCCTGAAAGAATAATAGAACAAGAAATTTTTGTGGGGGATATTCCGGCTATGACGGATAGAGGCACTTTCATTATAAACGGTGCGGAAAGAGTCGTTGTATCTCAAATTCATAGGTCGCCGGGAGTTGTTTTCAATAGAAGCGATAGAGACGCTATGTTTGTTGCAAAAATAATACCCGATAGGGGAACTTGGCTTGAATTCGAACTCGACACTAAAAAAGATATAATGTATGTTAGAATAGACAGAAAGAAAAAACTTCCCGTTACGGTATTTTTAAGAGCGATAGGAATTACGACCAACGAGGAAATTTTGGAGTTATTTTATACGGTAGATAAAATTTCGTTATCGAAATTATCGGACGAAGCTAAAAAAGAAGCGTTAATAGGAAAGCGCTCATATTCTACGGTTTACGATACGGACAACCCAGAAGAAATTATATTAAATCCCGGAGAGCTTATAAATACCAACCTTGCCGAAAGACTTTTAATGAGCGGCGTTAAAGAAGTTCAAGTTTTGAATATGGAAGCGATTAAAGACAATGTTACTATAATCAATACTTTGGATAAAGATATTACAAGAAATCAGAAAGAAGCTTGCGCAAAAATTTATAATGTTATAAGACCGGGAGAACCGGCTTTAATAGACAATGTTGTTAAAATTTGCAACGATTTGGTATTCGATTCTAAATCTTACGCTTTGGGAGATGTCGGAAGATATAAAATAAACAAAAGGCTTAATTTTCCAGAAGACGAACAGAGTAAAGTTTTAAGACATAAAGATATAATAGAAACAATCCGTTTTTTGATAAAAGTTTTTATAAACGAAGAGCAACTTGACGATATAGACCATTTGGGAAATAGAAGGATTAGAAGCGTAGGAGAACTTTTGTCCATACAGATGAAAACAGGTTTTACAAGATTGGAGAGAATAGCTAAAGAAAGAATGCAAATGCAAGATATGGAAGCGGTTACTCCTCAATCTTTGGTAAGTATTAAATTGGTGCAGTCGGTTTTAAAAGAATTTTTCGGAACGAGCCAATTATCGCAATTTATGGACCAAAATAATCCTCTCTCGGAAATTACTCATAAGAGAAGATTAAACGCCTTGGGACCCGGGGGACTTACGAGAGACAGAGCTGGATTCGAAGTTCGAGATGTTCACCATACGCATTATGGAAAAATATGTCCTATCGAAACCCCAGAAGGACCGAATATCGGGCTTATAGTTTCGCTTGCAACTTATGCTAGAATAAACAAACATGGATTTTTAGAAACCCCTTACAGAAAAGTTATTAAAGGCAAAGTAACGGACGAAATCGAATATTTGACGGCTCATGACGAAGAGAGATTTCATATTGCGGATGCAAACGCCATGATAAACGAGGACGGAACTTTTAAAGAAAATTTGATACCGACAAGATATAGGTCGGAATTTCCGTATTCTTCTCCAGACCAAGTTCAATATATGGATGTGTCTCCTCAGCAGATAGTTTCTCTTTCAAGTTCGCTTATACCGTTTTTGGAGCATGACGACGCCAACAGAGCCTTAATGGGAAGCAATATGCAAAGGCAAAGTGTCCCTCTTTTATTTCCAGAATCGCCTATAGTAGGAACCGGAGTAGAGGCGAAAATATGTCAACCGGGAACGGGCATCGCTTTGCATGCAAAAAGAGCGGGCAAGGTTATAAAAGTTGTAAATAATGAAATAGTAGTCAAACCTAATAAACAGAGCGATAAAGACGATTTCGATGTTTACGAACTTATAAAATATCAAAGAACGAATCAGGATACTAATTTTCATCAAAGACCTGTGGTTAATGTGGGAGATACCGTTAAAGCCGGCGGACTTCTTGCCGATGGACCTGCGACCGACAACGGAGAGTTGGCGCTTGGAAGAAATGTTTTGGCTGCGTTTATGATATTCGAAGGATATAATTTTGAGGATGCGATTCTTTTAAGCAGTAGACTTGTAGAAGAAGATGTGTTTACTTCCGTTCATATCGAAGAGTTTTCAGTCGAAGCTAGAGAGACTAAATTGGATAAAGAAAATATTACGAGAGATATTCCAAATGTTTCGGATGCGGCTTTTAAGGATTTGGATGAAAGAGGAATAGTTAGAATCGGAGCTAAAGTTAAAGCCGGAGATATTTTGGTTGGAAAGGTAACTCCTAAAGGTGAAACAGAAATTACTCCGGAATATAGGCTTCTTCATTCAATATTCGGAGAAAAGGCGAGGGATGTTAAAGATACTTCTTTGAGAGTGCCTCATGGAAAAGACGGAACGGTTATAGATGTTAGAGTTTATAGCAGAGAAAACGGAGACGAGCTTAAACCGGGCGTAGAAGAAGTAGTAAAGGTATTTGTGGCTAAAAAACGAATAATACAAGAAGGCGATAAAATGGCGGGCAGACATGGAAATAAAGGCGTTGTGGCAAGGATAATGCCCGTTGAAGATATGCCTTTTTTGGAAGACGGAACTCCTGTCGATATATGTTTGAATCCTTTGGGCGTTCCTTCGCGTATGAATATCGGGCAGGTTATAGAGATGCTGTTAGGATGGTCAGGTTATAAAATGGGATTAAAATATGCATGTCCCGTATTTGAAGGTCCTAAAGAAGAGGCTTTAAAAGAGGCTATGATTGCAAGCGGAATGAATCCAAGCGGTAAGGTTAAACTTTATGACGGAAGAACGGGAGAACCTTTCAAAAACGAGGTTGCGGTAGGTTATATGTATATGCTCAAATTAAATCACCTTGTCGAAGATAAAGTTCATGCGAGAAGCACGGGACCTTATTCTTTGGTAACTCAGCAGCCTTTGGGCGGTAAATCTCAATTTGGCGGACAAAGATTGGGAGAGATGGAGGTTTGGGCTTTGGAAGCTTACGGCGCTGCCAATATGCTTCAAGAATTTTTAACCGTTAAATCGGACGATATGGCGGGACGAGCGAGAATATACGAATCTATAGTTAAAGGAGATGTTATATCTTCACCCGGCATACCCGAAAGCTTTAATGTTTTAGTTCAAGAGCTTAGAGGATTGGGACTCAATATTACGATTCATGATGATGAAGGCGTTCAATTGCCTTCTACAGAAAAAGAACTTAAACAGAAAGCGAAAAAACAAACTAAGATTTTTAAATAGATTTTTAATAACATAGGAGAAGTTTAATTAATATGACTTTCACAAACTTTGACCAAATAAAAATTAGTATAGCAAGTCCTCAAGTTATGAGAGAATGGAGTTATGGCGAGGTTAAAAAACCAGAAACCATTAATTATAGAACTTTGCGCCCAGAAAGAGATGGGCTTTTTTGCGAAAAAATATTCGGAACTACGAAAGAATATGAATGTTATTGCGGCAAATTTAAAAGCATTCGTTATAAAGGAGTGGTTTGCGATAAATGCGGAGTCGAAGTTACTCATTTTAAGGTTAGACGAGAGAGAATGGGGCATATAGAATTGGCGGCTCCGGTTGCTCATATATGGTATTATAGAAATACGCCTTCGAGGATTGGACTTCTTCTAAATATAAATATGTCTCATTTAAGAAGCGTTCTTTATTTTGAAAGATATATAGTTGTAGACCCCGGTGAAAGCACTTATTCTAAAGGCGACCTTCTTACCGAAGAGGAATATAACGAGAGTTTAGATAGATTCGGCGACAATATAAAAATAGGAATCGGAGCTGAAGGTATAAGAGATATGCTTAGAGATATCGATTTGGATGAAGAGATAAAAAAGCTTAGAGAAGAGATGATTAAAAAGGGAGAGAAGAGCGACAGGCGATTAAGAAAGAGACTTGAAATTTTTGAAGATTTTAAATCGAGCGGAAACGACCCTTCTTGGATGATATTGGATGTTATTCCCGTTATACCTCCAGAATTAAGACCTATGGTTCAGCTTGACGGCGGAAGATTTGCCACAAGCGATTTGAACGATTTATATAGAAGAGTTATAAATAGAAATATTCGATTAAGAAGATTATTGGTTTTAAGAGCGCCCGATATTATAATAAGAAACGAAAAGAGAATGTTGCAAGAAGCCGTAGACGCTTTATTTGATAATAGCAGACGAAAAAAAGTCGTAAAAGGACCGGGAAACAGAGCTTTAAAATCTCTATCCGATATGCTTAAAGGCAAACAAGGAAGATTTAGACAAAATTTATTGGGTAAAAGAGTGGACTATTCGGGTCGTTCGGTTATAGTAGCCGGTCCGAGTTTAAAAATGCATCAATGTGGACTTCCTAAAAAAATGGCTGTAGAATTATTTAAACCTTTTATAATGAAAAAATTAGTCGAAATAAACAGTGCTCATAATATTAAAAGCGCAAAAAGATTCGTAGAAGAGGGTAGAGAGGAAGTTTGGGGAGTATTGGAAGAGATAGCTAAAGAACATCCCGTTTTATTAAATAGAGCGCCCACACTTCATAGATTGGGAATTCAGGCTTTTGAACCCGTGCTTGTGGAAGGAAAAGCCATACAATTGCATCCTTTGGTATGTCATGCTTATAACGCCGACTTTGACGGAGACCAGATGGCAGTTCATACTCCTCTTTCGGCAGAATCCCAAATAGAAGCTTGGACTTTAATGCTTGCGCCGAATAATATATTGAATCCGGCAAACGGAGAGCCTATAGTAAATCCTACGCAGGATATAGTTCTTGGAATCAATTATTTAACGAAATTGAGAGCGGGAGCTAAAGGAGAGAATAAAATATTTTCTTCTTCGAAAGACGCTTTGCTTGCTTACGATAATAATTTGGTAGAACTTGAGGCGAGAATAAAAGTTTTAATGAAAAATAACGAAACGGGAGCGGAAGAATTTGTGGAAACTTCGGTTGGAAGATTAAAATTCAATAATGTTATTCCCGAAGATTTTAGATACCAAAACAGAGATTTTAACAGTAAAGATTTGGCAAAATTTATACATGAAGTATATTTAAAACATGGCACTTCTACTACAGTTAATATGCTTGACGATATTAAAGAACTTGGTTATAAAAGTGCTACTATATTCGGTTCTACCATTTCTATAGAGGATATAGTTATTCCTTCGATGAAAAAAAGCGAAATCGAAGAGGCGACTAAAAAGTTGGAATCTCTTCAATCTCAATATATGGACGGTATTATCACAAATGATGAGAGAAGTCAGAAGGTTATAGACTTATGGTCTTCAGTATCGGATAAAATATCGGATGCTATGATGGATAATCTTAGAAAAGACCAAGACGGATTTAATCCCGTTTATATAATGGCGGATTCGGGAGCTAGAGGAAGCAAACAGCAAATAAGACAGCTTGCCGGTATGCGCGGACTTATGGCTAAACCTTCGGGAGATATTATAGAACTTCCTATTATATCGAACTTTAAAGAAGGGCTTACGGTGCAAGAGTATTTTATTTCTACCCATGGAGCGAGAAAAGGACTTGCGGATACGGCGCTTAAAACTTCAAGTGCGGGATATTTGACGAGAAAATTAGTCGATGTCGCTATCGGAGTCGTGGTTTCAGAACCGGATTGCGGAACGGTTAAGGGTATAGTGATTGAAGCTATAAAATCTGGAGATGAAGTTATCGACCCTTTGAAAAATAGGGTAGTGGGATTTTTTAGCAACGAACATATTTATAATCCTATAACCAAAGAATTGATATGTCCGGCTAATACGGAAATTACGGAAGAGATTGGAGATATAATAGAAAAAGCAGGAATAGAAAAAATAAATATAAGACATCCTTTGACTTGCGAAAGTAGAATGGGAGTTTGTCAAAAATGTTACGGAAGAAGTTTATCGACAAATAACCTCGCTGCTATAGGAGAGGCGGTGGGAGTAGTCGCAGCTCAAAGTATAGGACAGCCCGGCACTCAGCTTACGATGAGAACCTTCCATATAGGAGGAGTCGCCACCCAGTCGGTAGAAGAGAACGAGGTTAAAGTAAATTATCCTATATATATCGAACAGTTGTCGGGTTATGTTTTACAACCAAACGGAGTGAAAATAACAGCAAGGAAAGGCGATTTAAAAATTAGAAGAGTTTTGGACAAATGGGAAAAGAATAATATAAAAGATGTTTTATTTGAAAATAACGCTAAAGTTCTTATAGGCGAAATTATAGCGAATACCAAAGATGGAGAAGAGATAAAATCCACTTATAACGGAACATTTAAGATAACGGATGACGATAAATATATAATGATAACGGGTATAGAGCATAATGTCGGCATTAAAGTGGGAAGCGAATATAGAGTAGATGAACATGTATTTATAGATTCCAATACGATTTTGGCAAGTTTTGATGCTTATAACGAACCTATAATTGCCGAAAAAGGCGGAGTCGTAAGGTATCAGGATATTATTTTGGGTAGAACTATGGTAGAAGAGATAGACGAACAGACGGGAAATAAAACTCATATCATTCAAGAATTTAAAGACGAAAAGATGCAACCTAAAATACTTATAGTAAGTGAAGGAGATACTTTTGAAACCGATATACCAAACGGCGCTCAACTTATGGTAGACAATAATGCAAAAGTCGAAGCGGGAGAGATAATAGCGAAGATAACGAGAGTTCAACAAAAGAGTAGGGACATTACGGGAGGACTTCCTAGAGTCACCGAATTGCTCGAAGCTCAAAAACCTAAAGATGCTGCGATTATAGCGGGAATTGACGGAGAAGTTGAAATCGGAGGCTCTCATAAAGGCAAAAAAGTAGTAAAAATTATAAACGAATTCGACGAAACGAAACATTTAGTGCCTCATGGTAAGATGCTGCTTGTGAGAAACGGCGACCATGTTGAAACGGGCGCTCAATTATGTGCGGGCAAGATAAATCCTCATGATATTTTGGAAACGAAAGGAGATTTGGCTCTTCAAACCTATTTGCTCGAAGAAATACAGGGCGTTTATAAACAGCAAGGCGTTGGCATTAACGATAAACATTTCGCCCTTATAATAAGGCAGATGTTGAGAAGACTTGAAATTACCGACCCGGGCGATACAAAATATATAGTCGGGCAGTATGTCGACAAATACGAATTTGAAGAAGAAAATAAAAGATACGAAGAAGCGGGAGGTTCTCCTGCAAGCGGCAAACCCGTTCTTTTAGGACTTACTAAAGCCGCTCTTAATACGGAAAGTTTTATATCTTCGGCAAGTTTCCAAGAGACTACGAAAGTTTTAACCAACGCCGCAATTAAAGGCAAAGTGGATAAATTGCTCGGACTAAAAGAAAATGTTATTATAGGGCATTTGATACCGGCTGGAACGGGAGTTAAATTGTATAATAAACTTCATGTATATAATAAGAAAAAAGGAGATTTGAAGAAAATCGATAATATAGATTTGTCTCCTAAAGAAGAAGATATTATACAAATAACCGTTTGATTTTATTCTTGTTGTTTAAGTTTAGAATTTTATTTTGATTGCCACACCTCAACAGAAGTGCGGCAATCAAATATTTTATCTGTAAAAAATATAATTACATATTAAAGTAAATCGCTATAAGAACCAAATATGATTTAGTCTTTTATATTGTTTTCATTTTGCTACCTGCTGTTATTTTTTGAGCTTCATTCCATCGCTGAAAGCTTCACCAACACGTTCTGCCACTCTGTAATATCCGTGTGTGTAGGGGTCAAAGGCAATCGCGTTGACAAGAGATATATCAACATTTTCACCAGACATAACACTTTCGTCTGCAGTCACATTCACAACCTTGCCGATAACACCGCAGCCGTATTTGTTGCCCTGATATTCGATAAACTCACATTCAAGACATAGAGGGAACTCGTTTATAACCGGGGCATCCACCGCTTCTGCCTTGCTTGCAGTCAATCCGCTTCTTGCAAACTTATCAGCCACTTTGTTGCCGGACTCCATTCCAAAATAGTCGGCTTCGACCACATGGGCGGCATCGGCAATACTCACGGTAAAAGCGCCTCTTGCCTTGATATTCTTCACCGTCTTATGTTCATCAGATAAAATCAGTGCTACATGGTCATGTTCTTGCATCGTTCCCCATGCGGCATTCATCACATTTACGCTGCCATCCTCATTGTAAGTGGCAATCATAAGAACGGGCATCGGGAAAATACATTCTGTAATATTTAATTTTTTTCTCATAGCAATTACCTCTCTGTTATTCTTAAAAATAGTATTGAAAAGTCAATATCCTTACATGTAATTTTAACAAAGTATTAGCTATAAATCAAGAACTGTCTTATTTGATAGTTACTATTCGGAGTAAAGTATTATATGATAAAAAATTAAACTTATAAAATTAAAATATCAATATTCTTTTTCTTTCTTTCGGTTATATTATTAAATATATTCTTTTACGAATAAATGCAAAAATTTTATTTAAAA
>CAZUEE010000054.1:0-14529 GCA_964619175.1 uncultured Brachyspira sp.
GGCGACCCATCAAGAGGTAGAACCGAAGACCCAAGAAAAGGAAATTATTATTATTTCGATAAGAATTTCGATATAGTTTATATGCATAACGAAGGTAGCGGCGGAGAATATACCGTAAAACTTAAAAAATTCCTTGGAGGCGTAATAATCGATTACTGTAAAGGAGACGGCAAAGTTGCCCACAACCATTATGGACGAGGAGACTTAAAAGGGCAATGGGTTGTAGGAGGACTCTACGAAGTGCTTTTAAGTTCTGGAAGAGACCCTGGAAGAGGACAATTAACAGACGGTTATAATTGTAATAACGATTATGTAAATATATTTATGAATCGCCGTCATGAGAGAAGGAAAGGCGATGTTGAAATTATAGTTATGAATGTAGGATGGTCTGATAAATATTTCAAAGAATTCGGACTCGATATATATTATTCGACTATAGATTACGATGTAAGCGGTAAAAGAAAAAATTATGCCAACGATAAAACTCTATTTTTAGGAAAAGACCCTAATACTTATACTTATGGACAAACGCCTTCACGATTGAATTGGAGAGTTCACCTCGCTTGGATGCAAGGATGGGGATATGACGATTATGACGGCGGAATATATAAGGGTTATAGCGATAATTATAAATTCTTTACCGCAGAAACTTACGATTGGCATTTAAGATAAATTAAAATTATTATAGCGATAAAACTACAGGCTTAAGGGACATGATTAAACATGTCCCTTTGCACAAGGGGCTCGCCAAAGGCGTCCAGTAGGGAGAAGCCCCTTGTTATTTAAAGAAGTTAACGAATTCTTTTAGTTTTTGCATTAAAGAAAATTCTCAACTCTAATAACAAGGGTTCGCTAAAGCGTCCTGTAAGGAAAAACCCATTGTTATTAAAAAGTTAAAATTCTGATTTGGATTATCCGCCAAAGGTTCGGCAATAAAAATTTAAGATTTTTTTAATTAATCGTTAAATTTATATACGCTTTAATAACTCGGAAACAAAATCATAATTATTCATACTCATTATATGCATTTTTTTATGAACATTAATCATATCGTTAAACAAATTTGTAGAAAGTTCTACGCCAATTTTTTTCTCTTCTTCTGCAGATTTTTCGCTTGCTATTTTCAATTTATTAAGCCAATCTTCTGGTATATAAGCGCCGGGAAGTTTATAATATATAAAGTAAGCGGTTTTATAACTTAAAACGGGAAAAAATCCGGGAATTAAAATAGGTTTTTCTTTTAATTTCGTTTCTCCAGATTGCGTTTTATTTACGGGCATTTGTTCTATCCAATTTAAGATTTTTTTTAAAGTTGCGACTTCGTATATAGGTTGAGTAAATATAGCTTTAACCCCGCTTGCCACTTTTTTTGAAAGTTTAACTTTAAGCATATCGTCATTTTTTGAATAGCTGTTTATAGAACAAAAAGGATATATTTTTTTAAGAGGTTCTTTAAAAGTAAAATCTCCCGCGCTTTTTCCTTTGTTCAAATGTTTTATTATTTTTATTAAAAGTTCCGAATTTCCTTCGAATACTCCCTTCGCTTGTTTTTGATTTCCGTTTGCTATAGAATCACCTGTCAAAGCCAAAACCATTCTTATGTCGAAATAATTCGCTCCAATTAAATCGTTTTGCAAAGCTATGGAATTTTTATCCCTCATAGTTTGAGTTATTATAAAAGGTTTTTCGGTTTTTAATCTTTGAGAGATTTGCAACGATGCGAGTATGGGCGAGATTTTCAAATTTGCGAAAGGAGAATCGGGAATGAGAAAAGCGTCTATACATTTTTCTATTTTAGAAGACTTTATTTTTTGAATCAAATATCCCAAATCGGATTTTGCTTGAGGCGTTACTTCCAAAGTAAAAGTATATTCTCTTTCGTTTTCCAATTTTTCGATAAAATATTCTACGATATTCATATCAATATAGTATGTTTGTTTTTAAAAAAGTCAAATAATATATTATTTTGCATCTTTCGTTTTTTCTACCCTTTATTTTTATATAAATTTATTCTTCCGTATCTTCTAAATTTTTAGGCTCTTCTATATAATTTTGATTATCTTTACTTAATTTTTCTATTTTTATTTTTGTCACTATATTTCCGCTCTTTCCAACCACAGTAAAAGAATAATTATTATAATAAATGGCTTCATTTCTTTTTGGCAATCTTCCTATATAAGAAAATAAAAATCCACCGACCGTATCCGCATCGTCGTCCGGTATGGCGGGCAATATTTCGTATTTATTAAAATCTTCTATTCTTACTCTCGCGTCTACCAAATAGCTTCCGTCTTCGTTTCTTTTAACCTCTTCGTCTTCTTCATCATATTCGTCTCTTATATCGCCTACTATCTGCTCCAAAACATCTTCCATAGAAACTATTCCCGAAAAACCTCCGTATTCGTCCACAACCATAGCTATATGAACTTGTCTTTCTCTGAAATTTCTTAAAAGTTCCATAAGAGATATAGATATTGGAACGAAAAACGGTTTATGCAATAATTTTTTTAAATTAAAACTTTTTTCGTCTGTTTCTACCATATCTTTGACATATAAAACGCCCACTATATCGTCCACGCCGTCTTTATAAACGGGAATTCTTGAATTTCCTTTATCAAATGCTTTAATAACTTTATCGTAAGATGTGTCTATAGATACCATTATGACATCGACTCGAGGAACCATTATCTCTTTTACATTTTTTGTTCTCAAAGCTATAGTGTTAGTTATAATCTCTCGCTCCGCTTCGCTTAACGAACTTAAATTTATATAATCGCCCTCGTTTAATTCGTTATCGTCGCTTTTTATTTTTTCTAATAATTTTTTTATCCGCATATAATTTCCTAAAAATTTATGTTTTCTTTTATATTATCTTTTTTAATTTTAGCTTTAACTTTTTTAATATATGAAATTATTTTTAAATATAATTTCTTCATTTTCTTATAATTTTCTTTCAAAGATTTTTCGCTATAATCATGATGAACTCCTTTCAAATGTAAAATAGAATGAACTATTAATTTGAGAATAATTTTTCTTATATTTTTTTGGGCATATCTATTTTTTACCCATTCGTAAGAGATAACTATATCGCCGCCTTCTTCTTTATAAAATTTATCAAATTCGTCTCCTGCAGGAAAAGTTAAAACATCTGTCGCTTTATTTTTATTTCTAAATTTTTTATTTAACTTTCTTATATATTTGTCGTCAGAAAAAAGTAAATTAACCTCTCCGTTAATCTTTGAAACTTTTAAAGCGCAATATAAAAAATATTTATAATACTTTAAGTTTATATCATAATTAGTTTGATTAAAAACATTCGCCTTCATAATTTTATTTTTTTAATACGACATCTTTATTTTTATCTTTGTTTTTATCTTTTTCTTTCGGAGAATTATCTTTATATTTTAAAGAATCTTTTTCGTTATTATGTTTTATTGGAACTTTCTTTATATCTTTACTAATTTCTTTGACTCTATTTTCTTCTTTTTTATTTTTGTCGTCGTTTAATTTGCCGTTACTTGCTTTTTCGTTTTCATCGGGAAGTTCTGGATATTTTATTCTTTCATGCAAAGAAACTATTATTTTTTGGAAAGATATTCTCTTTACTATTTCGATGTCTTTCAATGTAAGTCCGCTGTCGTTTAATTCTCCTTGCGACATTTTATCGTTTACTATATTTTCTATCAATCTTTCTAAATTTTCTCTTGTCGGTATCTCTATAGTCCTACTCGCAGCCTCTATAGAATCGAGTATCATAAGTATCGCAGTAATTTTCGATTGAGGGCGAGGACCGGGATATGTGAATAAACTAATATCCACATTGGGGTCTTCTTTATACGCTTCTACATAAAAATATTTTATTATGCTCGTTCCATGATGCTCTTTTATCGCCGCTATAACTTCTTTTGGTAGTTTATGTTTTTTCGCTATTTCTACTCCGAAACGAACATGCGATTTAACTATAGACGCCGATAGAGTGGGCTTTAATTTCAAATGTATATTGCTTTCTTTATTCGTATTTTCGATAAAATATAGAGGATTTTCTATTTTTCCTATATCATGATAATAAGCGGATACGCTGGCAAGTCTTCCGTCTTCTCCTATCTCTTCGGCTATAGTTTCAACCAAATTTGCCATATTTATAGAATGGTGATATGTTCCGGGAGCATTCATTTGAAGTTGCCTAAGTAAAGGATTATTCAAGTCGGCAAGTTCATGCAATTTGAAAATACTCGCCGTTTCAAGCAAATATTCGCATACGGGCAATATTATCATAACCAAAACCGCTTGTATTATTCCGCTTGCAAAAGACAATACAAAAATCATATAATTAAAATATATATTGTTATCCAAAAACATATTTATAAGAGATATTATACTTAAATATATTCCCAAATAAAAACCAAGCCATAAAACCCCGTTTCTGCTGCTTATTTTTTTTGATATTATTGAAACAACTATCGAAATTATAAATAAAGAAAAAGTTTCAAATATTCCCGCGTTTGACATATTTGCAGCTAAAACCGTTACGCATAAAGTGATTATTGAAGATATTCCGCGTTTTGCTCCGAGTAAAGAATTTAAAATTGCAAACATCGGTATAAAAGTATAAATATAAAAAGGCAAATATTCGTCTATGATTCCGTTCGATATATAATTTCCGCATATATAAGCCGTAATCATAATAAATAAATATTCGAAACAAAATAGTAAATAGTTTTTGAAATTCGTATAAAAAGACACATTAAATCTAAAAATAATAAATCCGAGAGAGATAAACAAAAGAAGATTGAAAAATATCTGCCCTATTAAAATAATAAAATTGAAACTTGAAAAGTTATTGTCGTCTAATATATATTTTAATAAATTAGCTTTTTCTTCGGTTATTATATCTCCTTTTTCCAATATCGTATAACCCGCTTTTATAGTCGTATATACGGGTGCTACGGTAGAAGAAACTTTATCTATTTCCGCTTGAGTTTTATCGTAATTATAAATTAAATTATCTTGCAAAAATGCGCTTGTTAGCGAAGCGAGCGTGTTTATATTAAACGGATTAAGCTCTCTGTATTTAGTTCCTATCCTTGCGACTAAATCCGCTTTCAAATCTTCCAAAAAATAGATTCCGCCTCTTGGAACTATTCTCTCTTCGATTACGGCATCGTTCAATTTATAAACGAATATTCCGTTATTATCTATCAATCTTAAAGTTTCGGGATATAAATTTCTTCTCGATATTATTCCTACTTCAAAAAAACCGCCTATAGTGTCTTTAATTTTTTCTTCATATTCCAAGCCGTTTAAATTATCCATTATCGCGTTTGAAAAAACCAATTTGTTAATCGACAAATTATAGTTGCTAAATCTGTTGTTAAATCTGCCGTATATCTCGTCCATATAAATATCGTTTGTTATATTTTTATAATTTTCGGACGATTCTTTAATGAAAGAAAATACTTCGCCGATTTTTGAAATCGTATTATCTTTTATAGTTGTCGGCATTTCAAATATAGGTCTTATATTTGCTTTGGAATAATTTATAAGTTTGTCGGTTTCTTCTTTATTTTTATATTTTATGGTTCGTTTTACTACTAGAGGTTCTTTTACTGTCTCCCCTACGGGCGGAATTGTTATTTTTTGCATATAATTTGGAAAAACCAACGCTATAGTTAAAATATATAATATGGCGGCTATAAGTAATTGAGATATTCTCTCTATATTCGGAGTTTTATTTATAACCGATTTCATTATTTTTTTATTCGTATTCATATATAATCCTATTTTAATTTATTTTTTAATTTACTAAAAAATCATAAATTATATAGTATATAAAATAATCTTATTGTCAATATTATTTTTTATTAATCATTTTTATTAATTATTTTATGAATTATTTAAAATTAAATATTAAAAAAAGTATCTAGTATAGTTTTTTCTTTTTTCCATTCGGGCATATATAAGGCTATGGTATTATAAAAATCTCTGCTATGATTCGGATATATTAAATGTGTTAGTTCATGTAAAATTATATATTCTATTGCATGGATAGGATATTTCATTAATTCCAAATTTAAAACTATATGTTTTTTAGCGATATCGCATGAACCCCATTTTGATTTTAATTTTTTCACGGTAAAAGTTATATTAAATGTCTCTATATTATTATGTAAATTCATTAAAGAAGAATATTTTTTTATTAACTCTTCAAAAAGTTTTATTGCGTTTTTTTTATACCAAATATCTAGCAATAATTCTTTTTTTCTTTTATTATGATTGTTATAATTATTATTTTGCAAATCGTTTTTAATATTGACATACATATACATAATTCTTCCCGCAAGTATAATATTTTCCCTTCGACTTTTTATAACTTTAAGCATATAACTTTTTCCCAAATAAAATATTTCGTTTCCGTCTTCGAGCGCTTTAAGAGATATGTCGCTTATATTATGTTTTTGCATCGATTCTATTCTCTCTTCAATCCATTCTTTGCGCTTTTCTACAAGTTCTTTTATATATTTTTTAGAAACTCTTTTTGGAGCGGTTACATGAATATTCAAATCTGGTTTTACTCTTATGTATATATTTTTTATTCTTTTGTATTTTATTATTATATCTTTCATATTTTTTATGATTGTTTTTATCGATTGATTAAAAATAAAAGTATATATTCAAATAATAAAATTAAAAGTCTTGATTTGTTTGATAATTTCAAATACAATTTTATTTATTAGATTTTAATTAAATTTTAATTAATACAGAGAAATAAATTCAATGGAAAGAATCGATAAAGATTTGGCTTATATGCTTCAATTTGAAAATATAGCTTGGTATGAAGATGGAATAGTTAAAATATTGGATAGACGAGTTTATCCTAATAATACACATTTTGTGGAATGTAAAACTCATAAAGAAGTTTCTAAAGCCATAGCCGATATGGTCACTCAAAGCGCTGGTCCTTATTTGGCTGTCGCTATGGGAATGGCTTTGGCGGGATACGAAGCGAAAAATTTAGACGGCAAAGATAAAATTAAATTCCTAAAAAACGCTTGCGATACTTTGGCAAATTCACGTCCGACTACAAGCGCAAGAATGATGTCGATAACTAAAAACTGTTTAAATGCGGGAATCGAAGCTATAAATAAAGGCGAAGATTCAAACGGCATAATAGAGGCAATATTTAATAAAGGAATAGAACTTTCGACAAAAAGATATTCTAAAATAAAAAAAATGGCGGAATATTTGGTTTCTATGTTTCCCTCTAAAGGAACTATTCTCACCCAATGTTTTGGAGAATCCATTGTAGGTTTTATGATTAGGGAATTTCAAAAACGGAATAAAGATATAAAAATAATATGCGCCGAAACGAGACCTTATTTTCAAGGAGCTAGATTAACCGCAACCGTAGCTTATGAACAAAACGCCGATGTAACGGTTATAACGGATAATATGGTAGCCTACACTATGCAAGAAAAAAAAGTCGATATTTTTACTTCCGCAGCCGATTTAATATGCTTAAACGGAGCGGTTGTAAATAAAATAGGAACTTATCAAATAGCTATTATTTCAAAATATTTGGGAATACCTTATTTTGTAACGGGAGCGCCCGATAAAAGCCATAGAGGATACGAAGATATAGAATTCGAGTTTAGAGACGAAAAATTAGTAACCGAAGCTATGGGAGTAAAAACGGCAAAAGACGGAGTGAAAGGATTTTATCCCGCGTTCGATTATACTCCGCCACATTTGGTAAGTGCGATAATTACAGATTTGGGAATATTCTCTCCATATAATGTATTTAAATATTATGAAAATAACTTGGAAGGCGAATATTAAATTAATAACTTTATAATAAAATAAATAATTCATAATTTCGATAATATAATTATAAAAAATATATCAATCATTTATCGAAATTTTTTGCTTTAAATTTTTAATATTTTTTGTATAATATATGATATATTAGGATTATATTTTAAGTTAATGTTTATAATGTTTATGAAAAAGATTTTATTAATTATAATATTACTCGCAACTTTAAGCGCAGGTCAATTAACGGCTTATATTTCAAGTTCGCCTATGTATTATTTAGAAAATAAAGAATTAAAGGGTATTGAAACTATAAATTATAACGATTATTCTCAAAATTTAACTATATTAAGTTTTCCTATGGTAAGCGCGGCGATGTGGTTTAAAGATTTTCCGATATTGGATTTGGTTTTGGATTTATATACCTTTGTAGCGTATAATGAAAAAATAAATACATTTGTCACTTATCTTAATTTTTACAGAACTTTAAAATCTATAGAATACGAATTCGGCAAAAGCGATTTTTCTGCAGTTTTTTACTATTCAAGCGGTATGAATAATTATTATAATTCTATGATTAGAGATTTATCGATATCTTATAATAAATACTATTTTGGAACGGATATTTATTTGGGAATTAATTATTATTTGAATTAAATATATTATTTTTTTATTTTTATGTATTTGCAATTATAATTATTTATGATACAATAGTAGCTTGAAAATTATATTTATAAAGAAAGGTTAAAGTGTCCAATTCATACAAAATAATTACTCTCGACGGTCCTTCAGGTGCAGGAAAAAGCACCGTTGCAAAATTAGCCGCAAATAAATTGGGCTTTAAATATTTGGATACGGGAGCTATGTATAGAGCAGTTACTTTATATATGCTTGAAAATCATATCGATATAAAACGGGAAGACGAAGTTGAAAAGGCTTTAAATAAATTAAATATAGGTTTCGACAGCAAATGCAGAATAATATTAGATTCTAAAGATGTAAGCGATTATATAAGAAGCGATAGAGTGGTTAAATCGGTTTCGGAAGTTTCAGCCATAAGTTTGGTTAGAAAAAATATGGTAGATTTGCAAAGAAATATAGCGAAAGACGATAATTATATTTTGGATGGAAGAGATACGGGAAGCGTGGTTTTCCCAAACGCTGATTTTAAATTTTATATAGACGCTTCTATAGAAGAGAGAGCAAAACGTAGATACAAAGAGGAATTAGAAAAAGGAAAAGATATAAGTTTTGAGGACATTAAAGAAAGTATTAAAAAAAGAGACATATACGATTCTAGTAGAGAAGATAGTCCTTTGATAGTTCCAGAAAATGCTATTATAATAGATACTACGAATATGACTATAAACGAAGTAGTTGAAAAAATTACCGACATAATTTTAAATAAAGAAAGTCGGATTTTAGATATAAATCCCCATAATATGAGGGAGAGAGAGGGAACAATGGAAGATATTAATTTATCAAAAGAACAAGAAGAAAGAAATGAATTTCTTAAAGCTGTCGAGGAATTCGCAGACGGCGACAATAGTAATTCCTATAAAGTTGGGAATATTATTAGAGGCAAAATTGAAAAATTCGACGATACGGATGTGTTTATAAATCTCAATTATAAAGTGGAAGGCAAAATAAACAGAAGTGAATTTGAAAACGAACCAAATATAGGCGACGAGATAGAAGCGATAATTAAAGGAGAGGATAAAGATAACGGATACTTTATTTTGTCTAAAACGGAATTCGACAAAAGAAAAGCAAATATTATGATAGAAGACGCCATAAAAAACAACAGCCCTATTAAGGGAACGGTAAAAGAAGTTATAAAAGGCGGATTCAATATATCCATAGCCGGTTGTCAGGCTTTTTGTCCTTTCTCTCAAATAGAATTAAATAAAGGAATCAAAGACGAAGAACATATAGGCAAAGAATATGATTTTAAGATTATAAAGAGAAAAGGCAAAGATATAGTGGTTTCAAGAAGAACGTTGCAAGAAGAAACTCAAAATTCTAATATAGACGCTTTTTTAAATAATTTGAAAGAAGGCGATATAATCAACGGCAAAGTTAAAAATATAGAGAGATTCGGAGCTTTTGTGGGAATCGCCGAAGGTTTGGATGGTTTTCTTGCCATACCGAATATGTCTTGGGCAAAGATTATTAATCCTAAAAATATAATCTCAAAAGGCGAAGAGAGAGCGTTTAAAGTTATTTCGATAGATAAAGAAAAAAGAAAAGTCGATTTGGGAATAAAACAACTTGAAAACGACAGTTGGGTTCAATTTGTCGAAGAATATCGTATAGGCGATACCGTAAAAGGCGAAGTGACAACGGTTAAAAAATTCGGAGCTTTCGTTAAAGTTTACGATGATGTGGAAGGTTTGATTCATATATCCGATTTAAGTTGGAATTCTCATGTAAATAGTCCGAGCGACTTCGTTAAAAAAGGAGATTATTTGGAATGCAAAATATTAAGTATAGATGTTCCAGAAAGAAAATTAACTTTAGGATTAAAACAGGCTCAAGATAATCCTTGGGATACTGTAAATAACGACTTTCCGACAAGAACTACGGTAAAATGCAAACCAAAAAGAATATTAAAGAATTTTGCGGTATTCGAACTTCCAAACGGCTTGGAAGGAATATGCGATATAGGAGATTTCGATTGGAAGAATAATATAGTTAATATGAAAGATTATATTAAAGATAACGAAGATATAGAAATGGTTATAATGGCGATAGATAGAGATAAACAGAGAATAAAGTTAAGCCATAAACATACTAAAGAAAGTCCTTGGAGAGTATTCGATAAAGAGCATCCCGCAGGTTCTATAGTTGACGGAACGGTAAAAGCTTTAGTTGATTCTGGAGCGGTAATTTCTTTGGAAAACGATTTGGAAGGATTTATGCATATATCTCAAGTTGATTTGCCTAAAGGTTCTAACTTGGAAGAGGTTCTTAAAGTGGGAGAAACTTATCCTTTCGTGGTTAGAGAAGTTAATCAGATGAAAAGAAAAATATCTTTATCGAGAAGAGATTATACGGAAGCCGAAACCAAAAGGGAAACTCAAAGTTATATTTCTAAAGAAGAGCCGACTTCTTTAACTTATAATCCTTTCGATAATATTAATAATTAATTTTTTATTAAATATGATATTATATGCTTGATACTAAAGTAATATATAGGGAAATAAATTGTAAATCTGCCATAAACAAAATAGAAAATAAATTCGGTTTTTGCAACGATTTAAATATATACAGAGGTTGTTTGCATAGATGCAAATATTGTTATGCTGTTTATTCCCATAAATATATTAATTCCCGAGATTTTTTCGGCGAGATTTTCGTTAAAAAAAATATAGCTGAAGTATTGGAAAAAGAATTATCTTCAAAAAGCTGGAATAGAGAGATTATAAATTTGGGAAGCGTCACCGACAGTTATCAGAAAGCAGAAGAGAATTATAAAATAATGCCCGATATATTAAAACTTCTCATAAAATATAAAACTCCTATGTGCATATCGACTAAAAGCGATTTGATATTGAGAGATTTTGATTTGATAGCCAAACTTTCAAATATCGTCCCCGTGCGAATCGCTTCTACTATTACGACATCAGACGAAAAATTATCTTCTTTAATAGAACCTAATGTTATAAGTCCGCTGAAAAGATTTGAAACGCTTAAAGAATTCAAAAAAACTAATGCCGTAGTTGGAGTTCATACGATTCCTGTTTTGCCTTTTATAACCGAAGACGGTTTGGAGGATATATTTATAAAAACTAAAGAAAATAATTTGGATTATACTATTTGCGAAGTCTTAAATTTAAGAGGAGAATGCAGAAAAATATATTTAAATTTTGTAAGAAAAAATTTCCCCGAACATTATAAAAAATATCTTTACATTTACAATAATAACGGCGAATTAAAAGACGAATACAAAAACAGAATTTATAAAAAAATAAAATCGCTTGAAGAAAAATATAGTTTTAACTACGATTTATTTAATTTTGAAAAAGTTTATATAAAAGATGAGGCTACTTTATTTTAATTTGAATATTTATTAAATATTGACAAATTATATTGAATAAAACCGAATTTTACATTTATAAGATATTTAACGAGTAAATTAATAAACTAAAGAATTATAATTATTTGACTTATATAAATAATAAATATAAAATATATAAAAAATTTAAAACACGGAGTTGTTTATTATGAAGAATAATATTTTTGGCGTATTGCAAAGAATAGGAAGGTCTTTTATGCTTCCGATTGCAGTGCTTCCAGTCGCCGGTTTGTTTTTGGGAATAGGAAGTTCGCTTACAAATACAACTATGCTTGAAACTTATAATCTTATCAATATATTGGGTCCCAATACTATGGCTTATGGTATATTGTCCGTTTTAAGCGAGGCTGGAAGTATAATATTTGGGAATTTGCCTATAATATTTGCAATGAGCGTAGCTATAGGTATGGCTAAACAGGAGAAAGAGGTCGCCGCTTTATCTGGGGCGATTGCATTTTTCGTTATGCATGCTTCTATAGGAAAAATGATTGATATTATGGGAGGAGCGGAAAAACTTTTGGCTGGTTCTACCGCTAATGTAGTCGGAATATTATCTCTTCAAATGGGAGTTTTTGGAGGCATTATAGTAGGACTTGGAGTAGCCGCTTTGCATAATAGATATTACGCCATAGAAATGCCTCAAGTATTGTCGTTTTTCGGAGGAACGAGATTTATACCGATTATATCGTCTGTTGTATTTTTAGTTGTTGGAATAGCTATGTATTTTATATGGCCCCCGATTCAAATAGCAATGAATAAACTTGGAGATTTGATGGCTGGTTCTGGTTATGTCGGAACTTTATTTTACGGAATAATCGAAAGAGCCTTGATACCGTTTGGATTGCATCATGTATTTTATACTCCTTTATGGCAAACTTCTTTGGGAGGCACTATGATGATAGACGGAAAATTAATAGAAGGAGCGCAAAATATTTTCTTCGCTCAATTAGGTTCTCCAAATACCGTAGCTTTCAGCGTAGAAGCCACTCGATTTATGACGGGTAAATTTCCTTTTATGATATTCGGATTGCCCGGAGCCGCTTTGGCTATGTATAGAAATTCAAGAATAGAAAAACGAAAAATTGTGGGCGCTTTATTGTTTTCTGCGGCGGTAACTGCTATGCTTACGGGAATAACAGAACCTATAGAATTTACTTTTCTTTTTGTCGCTCCTTTATTTTACGCCATTCACTGCGTATTTGCGGGAATATCTTTTATGCTTATGCATATACTCAATGTTACTGTCGGAATGACTTTTTCTGGAGGTTTGATAGATTTATTACTATTCGGCGTTATTCAAGGAAATTCAAAAACTCATTGGGTATGGATTGTCATTGTCGGAATAGTTTATTTCTTCGTTTATTATTTTGTATTCTCTTTCTTAATTAAGAAAATGGATTTAAAAACTCCGGGAAGAGAACCGGATAGCGAAGAGCCTAAATTATACAGAAGAGCGGATGTTGAAGCTGCAAAATCGTCAAAAAATAACGAATACGGGGAATCTCCTTTGATAGTTGCGGGACTTGGCGGAAAGAAAAATATAAGCGATGTAGACTGTTGCATTACTCGTTTGCGTATAACGGTATTCGAACCCGATAAAGTAGTAGATGCCACATTAAAAGCGAGCGGAGCTTCGGGCGTTATTAAAAAAGGAAACGGAATTCAAGTGGTTTACGGTCCTAAAGTCGCCGTTATAAAATCGAAATTGGAAGAATATCTTAAAGACCCTATAAGCGATATCGAAGATAATTCGGCTATAAAAAATCTAAATGAAACGGAAGAAAAATCACAAGAAAATAAAAGCTCTTCAAATTCCGCTTCGAATTCTGGCGAAATATTGATGGATATAATTTATAGTCCTATCAAAGGCAAAATAGTCAAACTTAAAAATGTTTTGGACGAAGCTTTTTCGAGCGGAGCTTTAGGAAAAGGAATAGCTATAGAACCTTTCGAAGACGGAAAAGTTTTTGCTCCTTTCGACGGCGTTATAGAAACAGCATTTCCGACTAAACATGCCATAGGTTTAACTTCCGAAAAAGGAGTCGAACTTCTTATACATATTGGAATGGATACGGTTAAATTGGAAGGAAAATATTTCATTTCTCATATCGAAGAAGGACAAAAAATAAAAAAAGGCGATTTATTAATGGAGTTTGACACCGAAAAAATTAAAGAGGCGGGGTATTCGATAATAACTCCCGTAGTTGTTACCAATTCGGACGATTACGGCAATATAGAAGATACTTCGGTTGATTCTATAAATGTTGGGGATATTCTGATTAATATTAAAAAATAATAATATTTGTAAATATTTTAAAAAGGGATTTGAAAAACAAATCCCTTTTATTTTCTTAACTTTCTGCCTTGTTTGTCTCTAAATGCATCAAACAAAATCATAACTATATCGATTACATACCAAAATCCACAACCTCCAGCGGTAAGCCAAAATAAAATTCCCGTTCCTATTTTGCCGACATAGAATCTATGAATGCCTGGCAAAAATATTGCGAGTAATAAAGTGGCAATCCAACTTCTATCAGATATTTCGGATATTTCGTTATAACCCATTTATTTATCCTTTTTGTTTGTATTATTTTTGTATTATTATATTATAGATTAATAATTAATTAAAGTAAAATTCT
>CAZUEE010000055.1:0-14394 GCA_964619175.1 uncultured Brachyspira sp.
TTGACTGTTGACTGTCAAGAAATTATAAAATAAAAATTTAATCATAATGATTAATTATACGATTTATTATATTTTTGTCAAGTTTTATCGATACAAAAAATTAAATCATAATTGTTATGAAATATAATAATTTGCATATAAGAAAAAAATAATATATAATCGGCAAATTAATGGGTTTATAATCATTTTTAATTTTGGAGTATTTAATGAAAGAGTTAAATAGAGTTTTAATAGCCGAAGACGGACATAGAATGTTTACTTATATTTTTACACCAAAAAATAAACCTAAAGCGATAGTTCAAATAGTTCATGGACTCGGAGAACATGCGGGCAGGTATAGAGAATTGGCGGAAAAATTAACCGATAACGATTTTTTAGTATGCGCCGAAGACCATAGAGGATTTGGGAAAAGCACAATCAGTAAAGAGCAAATGGGACATATGGCGGACGAGAACGGGCATGAGCTTATTATTGAAGATATGGGACATCTAATGGCTAATACGAAAGCCGAATACGGAAATATGCCTTATTTTATGTTGGGGCATAGTATGGGTTCTTTTTTGACTAGATGCTTCCTAATAAAATATTATAAAGACTTAAATGGCGCTATAATAATGGGAACTAAAGGAAAACTTAAAGGATTTGAAAAATGTGGAAAAATTATAGCGAATGTTCAAAAAGCTATTTTCGGAGGCAGGAAAAGAGCGAACATTATATGCAAATTGTCGGAAGGCGGTTACGGCAGAAAATATTTTCCAAAAGAAAAGTCGGATTTTGCTTGGCTGACTTCCGATAAAGAAGAGATAAAAAAAGTTAAAGAAGACGAATACTTTTCCAAAAAACCCTCTAGCATAGAAACTTATATTCAAATATTTTATTTGCTTGAAAAAATTTCAAATCCCGACAATTACGCGAATATGAATAAAGATTTTCCTATTTTATTAATATCCGGCGATAAAGACCCCGTTGGAGATATGGGCGAAGGCGTAAAATGGGTATATGAAATGTATAAATCGTTAGGATTTAGAGACATTGATATCAGTTTATATAAAGACGGAAGACATGAAATATTAAACGATGTTAAAAGGCAGGATGTAACCAACGAAATAATAGAATGGCTAAATAAACATATTGGTAATTAATATTGCTTTGATATTATTTATAATATTATCTATTCGTTAATATTGCGTTTTCAAAATCGCTATAATTTACATTATTTAAATTATAAATTTTAATAAAACCGTTTGTAGCCATTATACTTGAGGCTATTAAAGACCTGTTTCCGCTTCTGCAATATACTAAATATTCTTTATTTTTATCGAGCAATTCTATTTTTGATTTGAATTCTGGGCTTAAAACATCGATATTAATTGAATTTGGAATATTGCCAGACGAATATTCTTCCGCCGTTCTCACATCCAAAAGTATTAAATTTGTCGAATTATTAACGGTTTTTACGGCTTTTTTTAGATTAACATTACTATATCCTCTATTGGAGCATGAAATAATAAAAATTATAAATATGAATAAAATAAAAAATTTATTAACGCTTTTCATAATAAAATGTCCTTAATTAAGATATTTAAATTAAATATATTTATCAATATTATGTTAATTAATGATATTATATTTTGTTTTTTTGTCAAATATAAAATATTGAAATTTTTTAGTTGCATTTAAAATATTTTTTCGAATATAATTATTATAAGTTTTATAAAAATAAAATATTAATGTCGGATTAAATAAAATGTTTGTTCAAATTAAAATTGTATTATTCTATTTTATAGTGTCAATATTTTTTATTTCATGTAAATATACTGCAGAAAGCAAAATAGAAGTTAAAAATATTTATCCTCATTTGGCTAAATATATAGACAGAGCTTATAGTATGAGCGAAAAAGAGAGAAAAGGTTTATTATTAATGGTGGGAATAAAAGATAAAATATTATCCGAAGAAACGATTAAAATATTGAAAGATAATAAAATAATGGGAATTATACTTTTCGATTATAATATAGTAAACGAAACGCAATTAAAAAAACTTACTTCCGATTTAAGAAAATATGTCAATACTAATATAATAATATCCATAGATGAAGAAGGAGGCAAAGTAAATAGAATTCATTTTGATAAACTAAAAAATATTTCGCCTAAAGATATAGGAGATAAAAACGATAAAGAATTCGCTTATAAAATAGCGTATCAAAAATCTAAATTTCTGCTTGACTTGGGAATTAATATGATATTAGGTCCAGTATGCGATATTCCGAATAATACCAATTCCTATTTGTATAACAGAAGTTTTTCCACAAATATTAATATAGTGGCGGATATGGTCGAAGCTACTGTTAAAGCTCAAAGAGATGCCGGTATAATAACAGCGTTAAAACATTTTCCGGGACATGGCGATACTTCCGTAAATTCTCATGACGGTTTTCCAAATATCGATAAAAAAATTAACGAATTAAAAAATAAAGAATTTGTCCCCTTTCAAAAAGGAATAAACGCGGGAGCGGAAATGATATTAGTCTCTCATATAAAAAATAAATATATAGACGACAAATTGCCCGCAAGTTTATCCGAAGAATATATTAAAATTTTAGAAAAAGATATGAATTTTAACGGAGTGATAATAACGGACGATTTAACTATGACGGGAAATATAGAAAATGGAATAAATTTCGGAATTAATTTAAACAGCAATATATATCAAAACATAGAATATATGTTTACGAATATAGAGCCAAATATTATTTTATGCGCAAAGGTATTAAAAATTATTTCTGAAAATAATTACTTTGCGCATAAAATATAATATAATCTTAATTAGCGCTTTTCTTTTTTCTATTGCTATTAGGATTTCTTTTATATGTGAGAGTGGCATCCAATCCAAGCTCCACATATTCGTTTATAATGTTTACAACCGTATGATATGTAACATCATATTTTTTAGCTATATCGGTATGAGTAAGTCTAGTATTGTTTTTCTGGTCAAGTTCCAGCAGTATTTTTGCCCTAGAAATTAATCTTTGAGATTTAATTTCTTTACTTAGGAATTCTTGAATCTTATTCTTTTCTTCTTCGCTCAATGATATTGAATATTTAGTGTTTATACTCATTTAAGACCTCCAAAATCTAATACCTAATTAAATTTATAATTTATAAAATTCCATATAATAAAATTAATCTACTTTTATCGAATACCATAACATAGTATAAATAAAATATCAATATGTAAATTATTATTTTTACATATTGATTATAACTAATCAATACGGTTTATGTAAAATATAAAATTAATCAATAAAAATCTAATAATACCGAAAATTTAAAAAAATTTAATTGGTAAACTATAATGAAAATATTTATTAACGGAAAAGAATTATACGCCACTTTAGAAAATGAAAAAAACGCATACGAAGTGTTAAAGCCCGTAGAAGAATGGTGCAATTCGAATTCTTTTTTAATAAATAGAATCATCATAAACGAAAAAGAAATGTCGCCCTATATAGATAAAGAATACGAAACAATCTCGATTGAAAATATAAAAAAAATAGAAATAGAAGCTTTAAGTCATAGCGAATATTATTTGTCTTCTATAATTTCAATAATGGAATATATAGAAAAAATTTCCAAAACCGATTCGGCTACTTTAACAGAAAACGATATGGAGGCTTTAAAAGACGGAATATTTTGGGTATTGGATTCTATTCCGAGAGCGATATTTTTATGCAATATGAATCTTGAAACTCATGGCATTATTCATATTTTGAAAATGCTCGAAGTAAAATTGGAAAGATTAAACACATTAAAGAGCAACGAAAGAGACGAAGAATATTATTTGGATAAAGCTAAAGAATTTTTTCAGGACGATTTAAAGCCTTTCGTAAACGATAAAGTTTTGCCAGCTATGGAACTTGTTTTGGAAGATGCCAAAATAAACACTATGATTATATTTGCAAACGATATAAACGAAAATAACGCTTTGTATAAAATAGGAACTTTGCCTAAATTTCAACCTTTCATAACGGCAATTTTGGATGAAGTAGTAAATAAACTTCAAACGGGAAAAGACAAAGAAGCTTTTATATACGCCGAAAAATTTTCTCATATAGTGGGGCTTTCTTTCAGCATTCTTTCGAAGGTTGCGGAAGTATGTTCCATAAATTATTCGAATATAAAAATAGAAAATATAAGTTTGCTCGATGCGATTAACGATTTTAATTCTATGATGAATAATTTGTTGGACGCTTTTTCAAACGAGGATTATATTTCTATAGCCGATTTGCTCGAATACGAGATAAAAGAAAAAATAGAAAATATTATGGACTACATACCGCTTTTAGAGGAATATATTGAAAGACTCAATGTTTGATTTTACAGATAACGATAATTCTTTTTTGCCTATGGCAGAAAGAATGCGTCCGACTTCAGTCGAAGAAGTTTTCGGACAAAAACATATTTTATCCGAAAATAAAACTTTGAGAAAAATGATTGATAAAGACAAAATAACTTCTATGGTTTTTTTTGGTCCTCCGGGAGTGGGAAAATCTACCGTGTCTTCCATAATAGCGAAAAAAACGAAAAGCGAATATATAAAATTAAATGCCGTTCTTTCTAATGTTTCCGAGGTTAGAGAGGCTATAAAAAAAGCCGAAAAAAATTTAATGAATTCAAAAAAAACTATCTTATTTATAGACGAAATTCACAGATTCAATAAAAGTCAACAGGATGCCTTGCTGCCTGCGGTTGAAAACGGAACGGTTATATTAATTGGAAGCACAACTCAAAATCCGTATTTTTATCTTACAAATGCCTTACTTTCCAGAATAATGCTTTTTGAATTTAGAAATCTCGAAGATAGCGATATAAAAGAAGCCGTATTTAAAGCCGTTTTTGACAAAAGAGGACTCGGCGAAAACGATATTGACATAGATGACGAAGCGATTGATTTGATAGTAAAATATTCTCATGGCGATGTGAGAAAAGCTTTAACTTATCTCGAAGCTGCTTTTTTTGTAACTCAAATAGACGAAACTAAAGAAAGACTTACGATAACGGTAGATACCATAAAAGATGTTACAAGCAAACAAACTTTAAATTTTGACGAAGATGAACATTATAATACCATAAGCGCGTTTATAAAAAGCGTTAGAGGAAGCGACCCTAATGCCGCAATTTACTATTTGGCGAGAATGCTAGAATCTGGAGAAGACCCGAGATATATAGCTAGACGACTTTGCATATTGGCTTCTGAAGATATAGGTTTAGCCGAACCTAAAGCTATAAATATGGCGTCTTCTTTGGTTAATATAGTCGATTTTATAGGTATGCCAGAAGGAAGAATTCCTTTGGCGGAGGCGACTATTTATTTGGCTTTATGTCCAAAATCTAATTCCGCTTATAATGCTATAGACGCTGCAATCAGAGATATAAGAAACGGAGAATTATATTCCATTCCTAATTATTTAAAAGACAATCATTCAGCAAGTTTCGATAAAAAATCCAAAGAAGAATATAAATATCCGCATGACTATCCTTATCATATAGTCAAGCAGGATTATTTGGAAAAAGGAATTAAGAAAAATTATTATAAACCCGTAGATATAGGCGAGGAGAGAGAGTTAAAAAAAATCTACGAATGGATAATGAAACATATTAATTAAAAATTAACGGTTAATTCTTAATGCTTTTATACGCGCTTTTTAGAGTTTCTGCCGATTTATTTAAATAAGCTTTTTCTTTTTCATTTAAAGTTATAGGAATAATCTTTTTTACTCCTTCTCTGCATATAACGGATGGTATTCCCAAACAAATATCTTTTATTCCGTATTCTCCGTTCAAAAAATGCGAAACGGGAAGAATAGAATATTCGTCTCTTATAATCGCCTGAGTTATTCGTTTAACCGCCATAGCCACTCCATAAAAAGTAGAGCCTTTTTTCTCTATTATATGATAGGCACTGTTTCTTACTTCTTCCAATACCTCTTCTAAATTTATATCGCAAGAATCGGCTATATTTTTACAATAATTTTCTATATGAATTCCCGCTATGTCCGCATTGCTCCAAACGGCTAATTCGCTATCTCCATGTTCGCCTATTATAAAAGCATGTATATTTTTGCTGTCTACCTCTAATTTTTTACTGAGCAAATATCTCAGACGCGATGTATCTAAAACAGTTCCGCTTCCCAAAACTCTCTCTTTAGGAAAACCGCTTAATTCCAAAGCAAACATAGTAAGAATATCCACAGGATTTGAAACTATTAAAAGTATGCAATCTTTATTATATTTTGTTATGCTTGGAATAATTTTCCTAAATATCGAAACATTTTTATTTATTAAGTCGATTCTAGTTTCGCCGGGCAGCTGATTTGCTCCAGCCGTCACTATAACCAAATAGGCATCGTATAAATCGTTATAATCTCCCGAATATATATTGACCGGATTCGTAAATTGAATTCCATGAGCTATATCTAAAGCTTCGCCTTCCGCTTTGTTTTTATTAATGTCTATTATGACTATTTCGTTGAATAGTCCGCTTTGAACCAGAGTAAAAGCCGTAGTCGTTCCTACTCCTCCGGCTCCTATTATAGCGCATTTTTGTATATTCATTGAAATCTCCTTAATTTCATTTTTGATTTATTTTATTTAAAAATATTTTATTAATTATAACATATAAATGTTAGAATAGTAAAACATTATATTGAAATTCAAAATATATCAATGGGCATTTTATATACTTGAATTTATTTTATTCATTAACAACGGGTTTTTTAATAAATCCCAATATTAACGCGGTTATTATAGAACCTACGACTATTGCAAGAAGATATAAAATAGGGTGATTAACTATAGGCAATACGAATAAACCTCCATGAGGCGCTCTTAATTCTATATTAAACGCCATAGAAAGCCCTCCAGAAATCATAGCTCCAATTATGCAAGAAGGTATAACTCTTATCGGGTCTGCAGCGGCAAAAGGTATAGCTCCTTCGGTTATAAAAGAAAGTCCCATTATATAGCAAGTTTTTCCTGCATCTCTCTCGTCTTTAGTAAATTTATTTTTGAATATTGTAGTCGCCAAAGCTATACCAAGAGGCGGAATCATTCCTCCAGCCATAACAGCCGCATGCGGAGCGTAATCTCCCGAAGATATCATAGCTATTCCGAAAGTAAACGCCGCTTTGTTTATAGGTCCGCCCATATCGGTTGACATCATTCCAGCCAAAACTATGCCTAATAATATTAAATTTCCAGTTCCTAGACTTTTTAAAAAAACCGAAAGCGAAGAGTTTATCCAAGCTATAGGTTCTACGATAAATAAATACATTATAGAACCGGTTATTAATATTCCAAATAATGGATAAAGTAAAACGGGTTTAATTCCTTCCAAACTGTCAGGCAATTTGCTAAATATTTTTTTAAGCGCCAAAACAATATAACCTCCCAAAAAGCCGCCTATTAATCCTCCTAAAAATCCTCCTCCGCTATTTAACGATATTAAACCTCCTACCATAGCTGGAGCAAATCCCGGCCTGTCGGCTATACTCATTCCTATAAAGCTAGCCATAACGGGAATCATTAGGAAAAACGCGTTTGCCCCTCCTATATCGTTTAAAAGCTTTGCTATATAATTATACGAAGGGTCGTCAGGATTGCTTGCATTTATTCCAAACATAAAGGAGACCGCTATCAATATTCCTCCGCCCACGACGAAAGGAAGCATATTCGATACTCCCGACATCAAATGTTTATATATTCCCGTTTTAGGTTTTTTCTCAAATTTTACTTTGCTTTTATTTGCATTAATAACATTATAAATAGGAGCGTTTTGAGACAATGCATTTTTTATTAAATTTTCGGGATTTTTTATGGCTTCTTTTACTCCGACTATATCGACATGCTTTCCAGAAAATCTATCCATAAATACATTTTTATCCGCCGCTACTATTATTCCTTTAGCGTTTTTTATCTCTTCTTCGTTTAATTCGTTTTTTACTCCGCCAGAACCGTTTGTTTCTACTTTGATGTTTATTCCCATCTCTTTCGCTTTTTTCATTAAAGAATCTGCAGCCATATAAGTATGAGCTATTCCCGTAGGGCATGCCGTTACCGCCAATACTTGAGGCAAAGAATTATCGTTATATTCGATATCTTTAGGGTTTTCTTCTTTTTCCATATTTTTAATTAAAATATTTAATAATTCTTCTTTACTGTTCGCATGCAAAATTCCTTCTCTTATTTCGTCTTCGAGCAAAAGCGTTGTGATTTTTGACAATATTTCTATATGCGAGTCAGCCGAAGTGTCCGATGCCGCTATCATAAAAAATAAATGCGATAGTTCGCCGTCTAAAGATTCGTAATCTACGCCTTTTTTTGAAATTCCTATTGCGACTGTGGAATTTTTTACGGCATTAGTTTTTGCATGCGGTATGGCTATTCCTTCTTCCATACCCGTAGAGCCTTGCGATTCTCTTTTAAGAATCTCTCTTTTATACTCTTCTCTGTCGTTTAATTTTCCCGCTTTGTATAAAATATCAATCATTTCGTCTATTATTTGAGATTTTGTAGTCCCTTTCAAATTAATATCTATACAATCTAAAGTAATAATATCTTTTAACATTTATTTCTCCTTTTATTTTATTTATATTTTATTTATTTTTACTTTATTTAAAAATTTATTCATAGTTTCAAAAGAAGTTAAACCTTCCGAACATGCCGTAGCGCTTCCCGAGGCTATAGCGTATTTATACGATTCTTCGATACTGAATCCTTTGCTTATTCCGTAAACTATTCCGGCGACCATAGAATCTCCCGCTCCAACCGAACTTATTAATTTGCCGTTTGGGGCGTTTCCTCTATAAATAGAATCTTTGGTAATTAAAACAGAACCTTCTTCTCCCATAGAAACTATAACATTTTTAGAGCCTTCTTTTATTAATTTTTTTGAATAAAAAACTATATCCTCAAAATCGTTTATTTCTTTATCGAAGTATTCTTTTAATTCGCTTTTGTTAGGTTTGGATAAAAATACGCCAGATTTTATAGCTTCTTTAAATGCTTTATCTCTAGAATCCAATATTATTTTTATATCGTTTTTATTTTTTAATAAATCTATTATATCTTTATAAATCGAATTACTTATTGAATTTGGAATACTGCCAGAAAGAATCAATATATCTTTTTCTTTTATATTTTTAATTAGTTTAAATAATTCCTCTATATTTTTACTAAAAATATTTGGCGATTTTCCCGATATTTCGCTTTCGTTATTAGATGTTTTTAATTTTATATTTATTCTGGTATCTTCTTCAAGTTCTATAAAATTATCTTTTATTCCATAACCTTTCAAATGCGTTTTTATATAGTTTCCAGTAAATCCTCCATAAAATCCTAAAGCTACGGATTCAACTTCAAAGTTTTTTAATACTTTTGATACATTGATTCCTTTTCCTCCGGGCAAAGTATAGGCGTTGTTTACTTTATTTAATTTTCCTAATTCGAATTTGTCTATGTCGATATAATAGTCTATCGCGGGGTTTAAAGTTAAAGTATATATCATAATCAATCCTTATTTTTATTTCGCTATATATATTTTTTTTACTTTATTTTTTATGTCATCGTCTGGACTTTTATCCGTTATCAAATAAGAATTTTCCAAACTTGCAAAATTAATCAAGCATAATTTGTTAAATTTGGATTTGTCGCATAAAAAATAAGATTTTTTAGCTCTTAAATAAGCTTCGTTTTTTATAGAAGCTTCTTCCGTATCGGGAGTGGAATATCCATTTATATCTACGGCGTTCGCTCCCATAAAAGCGTAATCGAAATTAAAATTCTTCAAAGACATCGTGGCGGTTGCTCCCACGAGCGCTCCGGTTTTCATTTTTATTTTTCCTCCTATTAAATAACTTTCTATTTTATAATTATTAAGCTCTTCTATATGAGCTAATCCGTTAGTTATTACTTTAATATTTTTTAAGTGCGGTAAATATTTAATCATTGCAAATACCGTGCTTCCGGCATCTAAATAAATTTTATCTCCATCGTTAATCAAAGAAGCTGCTAATTTCGCTATTTTATTTTTTTCTTTGGAGTTTATTTCTTTTTTATATAACAATACTTCTTCTTCGTTGTCTATCAAAATTGCTCCTCCGTATACTCTTTTTATCTTTCCGCATTCTTCCAAAAATGTTAAATCTCTTCTTATGGTAGCTTCCGAAACTTTTAATTCTTTAATTAATTCTTCTACTTCGATATTGTTTTTTTTATTTTTCTTTATTAATTCCAATATTAATTCGTATCTGTTTATTTTTAACATTTATAATCCTAATTCCTTATACTTAAAATATAACATATAAATTATAAATGTCAATCAAAAACAATCAAAATTAATCAAAAATAATCAATCATTTTATTGTATATTAATACGGTATAATTTGTTAATATATTATTATTTCTTTAATATTTTTCTTTTATTTTTTTATTTTTTTTGAAATGTAGAATTTTATTTATTTTCTGTATTTATTTATAAAAGCGTCATAAGGATATAATTTGAAAGAATCGTTATAAACATTTTCAAGCAAATTTTTTATTAAATTTAATTTTTCTTTTGAATTTTTATTTTTATCTTTTATTTTATTGAATTCTAAAAAGAAAGATTTTTTTACTATATTCATAAAAATATTTATTCTTATTAATTCGTCGAAAAAAGCGCCTTTTGGTATTTTTATTTTTTTTACAATAATAAAGAAAACGGAAAGAAAATAAAGAACCGAAGCTATTCTTATAAAATAAATAATAGTAAAATCCGCTCCGGTTTTGTCGATATAAAATCCGAATATTTTATAATATTCTCCTCTTGCATTTAAAGATTGAATTATAAAAATCGCCAAAAAATATGGAAATAAATAAAATAATTTTTTTAATGTTTTAAATATTGACTTTGTAAATATAATATTAAGCGTAAATAATATTATAGCGATATATATCAATATGTTAATTTGCAAAAAAAATATCGATATAAATATAAATAATCCAAATATTATAGATATTAAATAAAGCATTATTTATTTACGCGTTCGACATAACTATCGTCTCTCGTGTCCACTTTGATTTTATCTCCGATGTTTATAAATAGAGGAACATTCACTTCCATACCCGTTTCAAGTTTTGCGGGCTTTAAAGTAGAACCCGATGTATCGCCTTTGAATCCCGGTTCCGTGTAAGATACCGACAAAATAACATGAATCGGAAAACGAACAGCTGTTACTTTGTCGTTAATATATTGCAAATCCACTTCGCTGTTGTCCAAAAGATAGTATTTATTCTCTCCCAATATTTCTGCATCCACATGAACTTGCTCGTAATCATCTAAAATCATAAATATATAGCTGTTTCCTTCTTCGTATAAATATTGAGCCTTTCTATAGGATATATCCGCTTCTTCCACGCTTTCGGTAGAAGAGAAAGTTTTTTCAATAATATTTCCTTTTATCATATTTTTTAATTTGGTTCTGACATTTGCTTTTCTCTGTTGCGCTCTGTGAAAATGAGCGTCCATTACCAAATAGGTTTCTCCGTCTAAAATTATAGCATCGCCTTTTCTTAAATCGTTTACGGGTAGCATTGAAAACTCCTGAAATTTTTATTTTGAATTATATTTTATTAAATACAAAATTTCAATATTTAATTAATCATAAAGCATCCACATGCCACAGAAACATGCAGATGCTTTACTAACAATACAACGCATAGAAAGAATTGCTTATTTTACGGCATTAATTTTTTTCATCATATCGGATTTTTTAGCTCCCGCTCTGTTTGCATGAATAATCGATTTTCTTGCCGCCTTATCCAAAGCGCTCGCGTATTTTTTATACTCTTCCATAATTGCACTTTTATCTTTAGTTTCTATGGTTTTTATAACTTTTTTTCTTTGAGTATTTAAAAAACTTTTTATTTGTCTATTATATAAATTCCTAGCCGAATTTTGTCTTAATCTTTTAGAAGCTGATTTTATATTAGGCATTAATATCTCCAAAAATAAAATTATCGGAGTTAACGGGGCTCGAACCCGCGACCTCCTGCGTGACAGGCAGGCGCTCTAAACCGACTGAGCTACAACTCCAAAATTAATTTATTAATAAAATTCAATTAAAAATCAATTAATAAATATGCTTATATTATAAATTATATTATTTTTTTGTCAACACCTAATAAAATTAAATTATGCTAAAAAATGCTAAACTATATTGTCTGCCGTAAAAACATATTCCATCCGATTATTGTATTATGTAAACTATAGACACATTATTATTAATAAAAAATACTAATTAAAAATTTAAAATATACGATAACTATAATACTATAAGTTTAAATAAATTTTTTAAGGAGCGAATGATGTCGACAAGCTCATTTTTCGGTATAGAATTGGGGAAAAGGTCTCTTCAAAACTTCAAAACGGCTTTGGAAGTGACGGGACATAATATAAATAATGTGGCGACTAAAGGCTATAGTAGACAGAGAGTAGTAATGCGTTCGTTCGATAAGCCTTTGGAAGCTCCGAGTTTAAATAGAGCCGAACGCGCGGGACAGTTGGGGCAAGGAGCGGAAATAACCACTATCGAGAGAATAAGAGACGAGTTTATAGATGCTAAAATTATGGTCGAGCTTGGAGAGGGCGGATATTGGCAAACGAAATACGATTATCTTAAACAACTCGAGGCGATTTATAACGAGCCTAGCGCTTATAATTTAAGAGGTGATTTGGACGCGTTTTGGGATGCTTGGCAGGAGATGGCGACTAATCCGGCAGAAAGAGGAACGCGACTCGTTTTGGTTGAGAGAGCGGATAGAATAAACTCTTCTTTAAATTATATGTTCGAACAGATGAACGGAATGCGAGGCAATTTAAATAACCTTATAGAAAGCAAAGTAAACAGAATAAATGATATAGCGAATTCTATAAAAAATTTGAATGTTGAAATAGTTAAACAGCAGGCATTGGGACAAAATCCTAACGATTTGCTTGACAGAAGAGATTTGCTTTTGGACGAATTATCCTCTATCGCCAATGTGGATATAAAATCGATTGACCCTGACGAAACTATGATTTATATCGGAAGCAGAGCATTAATTCAAGGAAATATCGTAAGCAGATTGAGTTTGGAGAGAAGCGCAAACAACGAAGGGATGTTCGATATTTATTGGGAGAAAGACCATGTTCAAGTTAATCTTGGAGGAGGCGAATTAAAAGCTTTACTTGAAATGCGAGATATTGACATAGTTCAAGCTATAAACGATTTGGATACTTTTGCTATAAATTTAGCCGATTCCGTAAATGAAATACATAGAAGCGGATTCGGATTAAATCAAGAGACGGGAATAGATTTCTTTACTATGACGAAAAATACTCCTTCCGTTATCGGCAATTTCGACATAAATAATGACGGAAACGAAGATACGAGTATAATGTTTAAAGTAAGCGGAGTAAATTCAATCGACACAAATGCAAGTATAGGAAGTTCGGGAACATTGATTTTTGGAAACAAAGCTAGAGAAGGTGTTAATGTAGCGATAGATTATACCGCTCAAATGAAAGTTAAAGATTTGATAGATAAAATTAACTCTAGCGAAGCGAATGTGTCGGCGTATCTGGACGATAAAAACAGACTCGTTCTTAAGGCGAAAGGTTTTGACGATTATATGAAACCTTCTTATTTTATAAAACATATAGAAGATTCTGGGGATTTTTTGGTTGGAATAACGGGAGTATTGAATCAATCGGGCGAGGCTGGAGCTTACGATTGGAATCAAATAAATCAGGTTAATCAACTTGCCGGGGACTTTAGAAATTTCACCGTAACTCCTTATAGACATCCCGCTTCTTCGATACAAATTAACGATATAATAAGAAACGACATTAATTATATAGCGGCTTCTAAAGGTATAGACACTACGGGAAACGGTTTTAACGATAAATGGAACGGTATCGGAGACGGTTCTAACGCTTTGGCTATAGCAAATTTGAGAAATAAAGAGGTTATGGTAGAAAGCAAATCTACTTTTACCGATTTCTACACGGGAAGTATTGCAAGAATAGCGGGAAGAACGGAAACGGCAAACGCGGAGGCAGAAAAACAAACTATAGTAATGGAATATCTTGAAAAATTAAGACAATCAGTATCGGGCGTGAATTTGGACGAAGAGATAGCTCAAATGGCTATGTATCAGCATGGTTATAATGCGTCCGCAAGAGTGGTTAGCGTTATGGACCAACTTCTAGATGTGATTATAAATAGAATGGGTGTGTAAGTTTATAAATTATTTAATGGCGATATTCTATTTAATAGAGTATCGCTTTTTTATTTTATTTTGTATGAATTGCCA
>CAZUEE010000056.1:0-10205 GCA_964619175.1 uncultured Brachyspira sp.
AATTTTTTACTACAAAAAAGATAGTTTTATTATATAATAAATAAAAAATAAATTTAAGAAAATTATAAAATGAATAAAATTAATATAGCGTTGCCGAAAGGCAGATTATTAAAAAAAGTCTACGATTTATTTAAAAAAATAGGATACGAAAATAAAGAATTATTAAAAGACAATAGAAAACTCGTTTTTGAAGATGCATGCGTAAGATATTTGATAGTAAAGCCTTCCGATGTTGGAATTTATGTCGAGAAAGGAGTCGCAGATATTGGAATTATAGGAAAGGATATTTTGCTTGAAAACTCGCATGATATTTACGAACTGCTCGATTTGAAATTTGGAAAATGCAAATTATGTATGGCTTCGGCAAAAGATTATAAAGAGGATATTGAAAGAAGATTGAGAGTTGCTACAAAATATGTAAATGTTTCTAAAAAATATTTTGATTCGATAAATAGAGATGTCGAAATAATAAAATTAAACGGCTCGATTGAATTAGCACCGATACTTGATTTATCCGATGTAATTATAGATATAGTAGAAACGGGAAGCACTTTAAAAGAAAATAATTTAATTGTGATTAAAGATATTGTCGATTATATAAGCTCAAGATTAATAGTAAATAAGGTTAGTTTCAAATTTAAAAATAATTTAATATCCGAAATCGTTAAAAATATAGAGGAGGCATTGTGATTAAAATTATAAATTATAAAAAAGGCGATTCGTTGAAGTCGATACTCGTTAGAAGTCAGTTTAGCTACGATGATATTAATAAAAAGGTTAAAGCTATACTCGAAGATGTCAAAAAAAACGGAGATAAGGCTTTGATAAAATATAATAAAAAATTCGATAACGCTAACATAAAAAAATTGGAAGTTTCCAAAAGAGAAATTGATTTTGCTTATAATAGAATAGATAGAAAATTAAAAAAAACTCTCAATTTGGCTTATAAAAATATAGAAAAATTTCATAGGCATCAAATAAGAAACGGTTTTATAATAAACGAGGAAAACGGAATAGTTATGGGCGAGATAATAAACCCGATAGAAAAAGTCGGAGTCTATATTCCGGGAGGAACGGCGATTTATCCGTCAACCGTTTTGATGAATGTTATTCCCGCAAAGGTGGCTAAAGTTCCCGAAATTATTTTAGTTTCGCCTCCGAACAAAAACGGAAAAATAAACGACATTATACTTGCAGCAGCTAAAATATCTGGCGTAGATAGAGTTTTTAAAATAGGCGGAGCGCAAGCGATAGCGGCTTTAAGTTATGGAACGGAAAGTATCCCAAAAGTTTATAAAATAGTGGGACCGGGAAATATTTATGTAGCTACGGCAAAAAGACTCGCATACGGCGAAATCTCCATCGATATGTTTGCAGGTCCAAGCGAAGTTCTTATTATAGCAGACGATAATGCAAATCCCGTTTATATAGCGGCGGATATGCTAGCTCAAGCGGAACATGACAAACTCTCTTATAGCGTATTAATTACCGTAAGCGAAAATATTGCAAATAAAGTAAAAGAAGAATTATATAAACAATTAAAAAAGTTAGCCAGAAAGGAAGTTGCCGAAGAATCTATAAAAAATAACGGAAAAATAATTATAACAAAAAATTTGGAAGATGCCGTTTTTATAAGCAACGAATTAGCGCCCGAACATTTGGAGATAAATATAAAAGAGCCTTTTTCAATTCTTTCAAAAATAAAAAACGCAGGTTCTATATTTTTGGGAGAAAACTCTCCCGAAGCTTTGGGCGATTATTTATCTGGGACGAATCATGTTTTGCCTACAAGCGGAACGGCTAAATTTTCTTCTCCGCTTTCGGTAGATGATTTTATTAAAAAATCGTATATGACTTATTATACTAAAGAAGCCTTAAACAAAGTCAAATACGATATAATCAATTTTGCCGAAAATGAAAAATTGGATGCGCATGCAAATTCGATTAGATTGAGATTTGAAAAGTAGGATTAATATAATATTACAATTATCGCATTATTGAAATATTAAAAAAATTAATATAAACTGATTTTATACTTTATCAAAAGGATATTATATGAAGATAGAAAGAATATGTCCTATATGCGATTGTAACGATGTCGAAAAATTATACGAGATAAATTTTGCAAAATCGAAAAATGAATTTATACCAGAATCTTACGATATAGTTTCTTGTTATAATTGCGGTTTTATTTTTAATAATACAAAATGGACGCAAAGAGATTACGATAAATATTATAGCGAGACTTCTAAATATTCCAATAATTTTACTTTTGGCGCGGGCGGATTATCCGATTTGGATTTAAAAAGATATAACGATATAATAGACAGAATTGAAAAATTTACAAACAAGGAAAGTTCGATATTAGATATAGGTTGCGCTAAAGGCGGATTATTAAGGACTTTTAAAGAGAGAGGATATAATAATTTATACGGTATAGAACCTTCCGAAGATGCCATAAACTATTTAAAAACTTTCGGAATAGATGGAAAATGTTTAAGTTTATTTGATGCAAATAATATCGATAAAAAATTTGATGTTATAATATTAACTCAAGTGTTGGAACATATTTTTGATTTAAAAATAATGAAATCGATTCTAAAAAAATTATTAAATAAAGACGCTATTTTATATGTCGATATTCCAGATGGAACATCGTATATAAAAAATAATTTAAATTCTTATTATTATTTTGATTTGGAGCATATTAACCATTTTTCAAACGATACATTAAGATATTTGTTTAAAGATTTGGAAACGTTAGAAGTGGATAATGATTACTTTGAAAATGTGTCCGATATAAAATCTTATATTATATATGGAATTTTTAAAAATTCTAAAAATATAAATAGAGATATAATATCTTTAAATAAAATGAAAGAATATATTGAAGAAAGCGATATTAAAGATAATTATTTAATAAACAATTACTTTGATAATACTAAACCGACATTTTTATGGGGATTTGGAGCGTATTTGAGAAGATTATTGCTTGACGATAGATATTTTAATGATATCGATATAGTCGGCATAATAGATAAAAATAAATCTTTAAGCGGTTTGAAAATCAAAAATTATAAAAATGACGAATTAGAAATTTTTAATCCGAATATTTTAGAAAACAATACCGATGCCAATATAATAATCACTTCGGTTTTATATTCAAAACAAATAGAAGACGATTTGTTAAAAGATAATAATTTTAAAGGAAAAATATATAAATTGTATAATATGAGCAGAGCAGAGCAGAGCAGAGCAGAGCAGAGCAGAGCATGCATAATATTTGGATATGCTTATCGAAAAACGGCATAGGATGTATATTTATTATCGAAATTTTGTTTTAAAACATTATTTATTAACTCATCAATTTTACCATGACGGCTTTTTGAACATGAAGTCTGTTTTCAGCCTCTTCAAAAATTTCATCGGCATGTTCTTCAAAAACTTTTTCGGTAATCTCTTCACTTCTATGAGCGGGTAAACAATGTTGAACCATAGCGTTAGGTTTTGCCAAAGACATAATTTCATCGTTAATTTGATAACCCGCAAAAATTTTCTTTCTTTTTTCGGCTTCTTTTTCCTCTCCCATAGATGCCCAAACATCCGTAAAAAGAATATCCGAATCTTTTGCGGCTTCTTCTACGCTTTCGGTTATAATAAATTTATCTTTATATTCTTTTGCAAAATTAAGCACTTCTCCGTCTGGTTTGTAATCTTTTGGACATGCTATGGAAACTTTCATTCCAACTTTAAGTCCGCCTACGATTAAAGAATTAGCCATATTGTTTCCGCTTCCTATAAAACACATTGTGAGTCCTTCGAATTTTCCTTTAAATTCTTTAATAGTCATAAGGTCGGCAAGCACTTGGCATGGATGAGCGAAATCGGTAAGCCCGTTTATTATTGGAATAGAGCCGTATTTTGCCAAATCTTCGACTTCTTTTTGAGCGAATGTTCTAATCATAATTCCGTCCAAATAGCGAGATAAAACTCTTGCCGTATCTTGCACAGGCTCTCCTCTTCCGATTTGCAAATCGTTGCTCGAAAGAAACAAAGCTTGTCCGCCAAGTTGATACATTCCAACTTCAAAAGAGACTCTCGTTCTAGTTGATGACTTTTGAAAAATCATACCCAAAGTTTTTCCTTTAAGAATATGATGTTCGGTTTTATTTTTATTTTCAGTTTTAAGTTTGACTGCAAGATTTAAAATATCAAAAATTTCTTCTTTCGATAAATCGAGCATTTTAAGTAAATGTTTCATTAATTGCCTCCAAAAATTAAATTATTCGTTTTTACTTTATTTAAGTTTTTTTCTTATATGTTCAATTTGGGCTTTAACCGATTCGGGAGCCGGTCCGCCTGCAATTTTTCTTTGCATTATGCATGTTTCAAGGTTTATAGACTCAAATATATCTTCTTCAAATTTAGGAGAAAATTCTTTATATTTTTCAATGGGAAAAGTTTCGAGAGTAAGATTATTTTCAATGCATGTGCGAACAATCTCTCCCGTAATTTTATAAGCGTCTCTAAAAGGAATTCCTTTTTTAACGAGATAATCGGCGCAGTCCGTGGCGTTAATAAAACCTTTTGCGGCAGCCTCTCTCATGTTTTGCGGGATTATATTCATAGTTTCAATCATGGGAATAAACGCGTTAAGAGAAAGTTTAACAGTATCGACTGTGTCAAAAATCGCCTCTTTGTCTTCTTGCATATCCTTATTATACGCTAAAGGAAGTCCTTTCATCGTTATAAGCAGAGTATTTAAATCTCCGTAAACTCTGGCGGTTTTTCCTCTTATAAGTTCGGCAATGTCGGGATTCTTTTTTTGTGGCATTATAGAAGAGCCGGTAGAATAAGAGTCGTCAAGTTCTATAAATTTAAACTCCCAAGAACACCATAAAATTATCTCTTCGGAAAATCTTGAAAGATGCATCATTAATATCGATAGCGCAGATGCAATCTCTATACAAAAATCTCTGTCCGAAACGGCATCGAGAGAATTTTGAGTAATTTCGCCAAATTTAAGCAAATCGCAAACTCTTTGTCTGTTTATAGGATATGTTGTGGACGCCAAAGCCCCGCTTCCCAAAGGCATAATATCCGTTCTTTTATACGCGTCTTTAAGCCTATCCAAATCTCTTAAAAACATTTGAGAATAAGCCATAAGATGATGAGCGAATGTTATCGGTTGAGCGCGCTGCAAATGAGTATATCCCGCCATAACCGTTTTTAAATTTTTTTCGGACAAATCGATTAAAACTATTATAAGTTTTTTTATAAGATTTTTTATTTCTTTAATTTCTTTTTTTAAATATATTCTTATATCGAGAGCCACTTGGTCGTTTCTTGAGCGGGCGGTATGAAGTCTCTTTCCCGTATCGCCTAATCTTGATGTAAGTTCTGATTCTATAAAAGAATGAATATCTTCCGATTTCAAATCAAATTTAAGTTTCCCGTTTTCTATATCGTTTAATATGCCTTTAAGCCCTTCGACTATAGCATTGCTTTCGTTCAAATCGATTATTTTGCATTCGCCGAGCATGGTGGCATGAGCTATAGAACCTTCGATATCTTCTCTATACATTCTTGCATCGAACGAAATCGAAGAATTAAAATCGTTTGCTCTTTCGTCAATTTCTTTTACGAATCTTCCAGCCCAAATTTTTTTATTATTCATTATTTTTTATCTTAATCGTTCTTTATTTTAATTTTTTATTTATTTATTTTTTCTTTCCATTTTAGCTCTTACCTTTACAGGAAGCCCGAAAAGATTGATAAATCCTACGGCATCCGCTTGATTATAAACATTATCTTCGCTGAATGTGGCTACCTCTTCGTCGTAAAGAGTGTGAGGAGATACGACTCCCGCGTTTATTATATTGCCTTTGTAAAGTTTAAGTTTAACACTTCCCGTAACTGTTTTTTGAGTTTCGCTAAAAAACGCGCTCATAGCTTCTCTTAAAGGAGTAAACCATTGTCCGTTATAAACTATATCTGCAAATTTAATCGCCAAATGTTGCTTTACTCTTAAAGTTTCTTTATCGAGAGTAATAGTTTCAAGGACTTCATGCGCATGATATAAAATAGTTCCTCCGGGAGTTTCATAAATTCCTCTCGACTTCATCCCAACGAGACGATTTTCAACTACATCTATAATTCCGATTCCGTTTTCGCCGCCAAGTTTATTTAAAGCGTTTATCATTTCGACTCCGTTCAGGTTTTTCCCGTCAAGTTCTGTGGGAATTCCCTTTTCAAAACCAATCGTTATATATGTAGGTTTATCGGGAGCTTGTATTGGAGAGACGCCCATTTCTAGAAAATTTTTCTTTTCGTATTGAGGTTCGTTGGCTGGATTTTCCAAATCGAGTCCTTCATGAGAGAGATGCCATATATTTTTATCTTTAGAATAATTCGTTTCTCTATTTATTTTGAGCGGAACATTATGGGCTTCGGCGTATTCGATTTCTTGTTCTCGAGATTTTATATTCCAAACTCTCCAAGGAGCTATAATTTCCAAATCGGGAGCGAAAGCCTTAAAAGCGAGCTCGAATCTCACTTGGTCGTTTCCTTTACCCGTGCATCCATGACATAACGCGTCCGCTTTTTCTTTAATCGCTATTTCCGCAATTCTTTTAGCTATTATAGGACGAGCGAAAGAAGTTCCGAGTAAATATTTATTTTCATAAACCGCTCCAGCCTGAAGAGTTGGATAAATATATTTTTGAACAAACTCTTCTTTTAAATCTTCTATATAAAGTTTGGAAGCGCCCGTTTTTATAGCTTTTTCTTCAAGTCCATCAAGTTCCGTTCCCTGTCCGACATCTACCGAAACTGCTATAACTTCGCAATTATTATAATTTTCTTTAAGCCATGGAATTATAACTGAAGTGTCGAGTCCGCCAGAATAAGCTAAAACCACTTTTTTAATTTCTTTAGACATAATTATTTCCCCTAAAATTTTTTAATTTTAAAAATTTTGATTACTATTATATTACATAAATTTACAATGTCAATAATTTTTAAATGATATTTTATTTGTAGGTTTGTCTTTTTTATTCGTAAGAGTATTATTTGTAATTTTAAAAAATCATAGTAAAATAACTTTATAAAAAGGGATATTATGCTTAAATTAACGAGTCAAGTCGTAATAAGAATTTTTAATATATGAAAAAATAACAGAAAATTGCGAATATATGACGAATTTTAATTCAAAAAGAAAATAGTTAAACTGGAAAATTAAACGCTTGGATACATTTTATATATTTTAATGATAAAATTAAGTTTTAACTATTCCTTTACTTTATTATAATTGCATTTTTTTAGAAAACATATAGAATATTGTTTACTTTATATTAAGTATTTTAATTCTACTTGCAAATTTAGGTTTACGCCTCTTTTAATTGCCATACTTAATAATTATTTTAAAGTTTAATTTTTAATTATTTCACAATTAAGAAATTTATAATTTGATGAAGGATTTTAAAATGGATAATAATTCTAAAATGTTGGAACTTACGAGCGGAAATGTTAATAAAGGATTAATCAAATTGGTAATTCCTATGATACTTGCCAATCTTTTAAATATAGCCTATAACATTGTGGACACTATATGGATAGGACAGATGATTGGACGTAGCGGACTTGGAGCAATTGCCGTTAGCTTTCCAATAATTTTAATATTAATGGCTATAGCTTCGGGAATAACAGTAGCGGGAAATATTTTAATCGGGCAGTATTTTGGCGCAAACGATAACGATTCGGTTTTGCATATTTCGAGAGTTGCAACGACTATAAGCGTAATAACCTCTATAGCTTTGTCTTTATTCGGATATATATTCGCTCCTCCTTTAATGAAATTTTTAAATGCTTCCGAAAGTATAATGGAATATTCGGTAAGTTATTTTAGAATCAGCATGATAGGTTTTCCTTTTATGTTTTATTATTTTTTAATATCTGCGCTGTTAAGAGGAATAGGCGATACGGTTCGTCCTTTAATATTTTTAGCTATAGCTTCAATATTAAATATAATATTAGACCCTTTGATGATAGCGGGAATAGGACCTTTTCCGGCTATGGGACTTGACGGCGCTGCTTATGCCACGGCGTTTTCTCAATTTATTTCGGTGGTTATAAGTATGATATATTTAAAAATGAAAGGCAGTATAGTGAGGGCGAATCCTTTGAGGATAGTTTTTAGTTGGAAGATAACAAAACTTATGTTAAAAATAGGGATGCCGTTTGCGGCTATGCAATTAATAATTTCTATAAGTTGGATTTTCCTATCCCGATTGATAAACAGTTTTGGAGAATCGGCTTCCGCTTCGATTGCGATTAATATGCGAATAGATTCTTTGTCGTTTTTGCCTTTAATGGCTTTATCTGCTGCAATTGCAACTATGGTGGCTCAAAATATAGGAGCGAACAGAATCGACAGAGTTAAAGCAATTTATAAATCGGGATGCATAATGGGAATATGTATTTCGTCTTTTATGGCTTTATTTTCCGTTATATTTCCAAAATTTATATTTTTAATGTTTACGAGCGATATGAGTATCTTTGATTATACCAAAAGTTATATATATATCGTTATGCCTTCTATTATTTTTCTTTCGGTTATGTTTGCGACAAACGGAGTAATAAACGGAGCAGGAAAGACTTTTATTCTTATGCTATTTAGTTTTATAGCTGTAATTATGATAAGAGTTCCAACAGCATATTTTTTATCTTCCAAAATAGGAATAGTCGGAGTATGGACGGCTATGGCGATAGTTAATTTTATAAGTATGTGTTTGAGTTTAACTTACTATTTTTCAGGTAAATGGAAGAAAAATGCAAATATAGCCTCTCAGTCCGCCGTATAAAATAACGATTATATATTTTTAGTATATTTACAAATTCTTACTCTTATAGAATTATATTCAAAGTTTTTTAATTCTTCTTTTCTAAAAATATTTTCGTCAATATTTGGAAAGAATCTGTCGCAATTATAATCTTTGTCTATACGAGTTAAATAAATTATATCTGCGTAATCAATCGCTTTTTTATAAATCGATTCTCCTCCAATTACGAAAATTTGTTTATGTTTTTCAAGCAATAATTTGGATAAAGTATTTTCAAAAGAATATTCATAAAACAAATTATCGTAATTTTTTAAATATTCGAAATTTGTTTTTGACGATATTACGATATTTTTTCTGTTTGGCAGAGTTTTGTTTCCAAGCGACTGAAAAGTTATTCTCCCCATAATAATGGGAAAACCAATTGTAGTTTTTTTAAAAAAATCCATATCGTCTTTTATATGTCCCCATGGCATTTTTCCGTTTAAGCCAATGCCGTTTTTTGAATCGACCGCCGCTATTAGAGAGATAATCAAACTGCAACTTCTCCTTTAATTACGGGATGGAATTTATAATTTTCAATTTTAAAATCTTCGTAAACATGACTAAATATGTCGGGAGCTTCGTTTATAAACAATTCCGCTTCTTGAGGATAAGGCTCTCTTAAAAGTTGAGTTTTAACCTGCTCTATATGATTATCATAAATATGAGCGTCTCCGAAAGTCATAATTAATTCGGAAGGATAAAGTCCGCTATGCATAGCTAGAAGTTTCGTAAGTATAGCGTAAGAACTTATATTAAAAGGAACTCCCAAAAACAAATCTGCCGAGCGCTGATATAAATGAGTTATTATTCCGCCTTTTTTATCGACAGAAAATTGACACATCATATGACAGGGAGGAAGATGCATTTTATCTATTTCGCCGACATTCCAAGCATTTAAAATTATTCTTCTGCTTGTGGGATTATTTCTGAGAGAGTTTACAATATTCGATATTTGGTCTATTTTATTTCCTTCTTTTGTTTCCCATGCTCGCCATTGTTTGCCGTAAACGGGACCAAGTTCGCCCATATCGTCAGCCCATTCGTCCCATATATGAACATTATTTTCAAGCAAATATTTTATATTTGTAGAGCCTTGCAAAAACCAAAGCAATTCTACAATAACGCCTTTCATCCAAACTTTTTTAGTCGTTATGATTGGAATTTTATTGCCATCGAATTTAAATCTTAATTGCGGACCGAATATTCTTTTCGTGCCGACTCCCGTTCTGTCTAAAGTTTTTTCACCTTCTTCCAAAACTTTTTTTAGTAAATCCAAATAATTTTGCATATCTAATCCTCTTTAATCCTCAATTAAAATTATAA
>CAZUEE010000056.1:10305-11657 GCA_964619175.1 uncultured Brachyspira sp.
TGATTATATAGAGAAAAAAGAATTTTATCAATAATTAAAAATGATTTGTAAATATCCGTTGCATTTTTTAGATTTTAAAGTATTATAAATTTTTATAATAAAAAGTTTTTTATATTGTCCAACGAGTTAATTGTTTTCGTTAATGATTTTTTAAGGAGAAAAAATGAAATTAAAAAGAATATGTCCTATATGCGACTGTATCGAGGGTGAAAGTTTATACGAATTAAATTTTGCTAAAGCAGAAAGCGAATTTATACCCGAACATTACGATATAATTTTTTGCCCTAATTGCGGTTTTATTTTTAGCGATACAGAATGGACGCAAAAGGATTATGATAAATATTATTCGACTACACAAAAATATTTGTATATGTATTTGGATAAACATGGAGCGGTAAGCGAACAAGATGCTAAAAAATATAATGAACAAATAGATAGAATTGAAAAATATATAAGTAAAGACGATAATATATTGGATATGGGTTGCGGTAAAGGCGGATTATTAATGAATTTAAAGAAAAGAGGATTTAATAATTTATGCGGTTTGGATGTTTCAAATTTTCAAAAAAATATATTAATAGATAATAATATAAAATATATAAATTCATCATTTTTTGATATTCATAAAATTGACAAAAAATTTGACTGCATAATATTAAGTCAGGTAATAGAACATATTTATGATTTAAAATTATTGGTAAATAATATATATAATATTTTAAATGAAGACGGTATAATTTATGTGGATGTGCCTTATTCATCCGAATATAGTTCTCATTTCATAAAACCTTTTCATTATTTTGATATTGAACATATAAATCATTTTGACATTAATAGCATAAATAATTTGTTTATAAAATGTAAAATGTTAGATAACGGTTGGTATAGCGAGAAAATCATAGATAATAAAAAATATCCTATATTATATTCTATTTTTAAAAAATCTAATAATAATAAACAAATAAATAAAGATTATTCCAATTTAAAAAATATTAACGAATATATAAATATTAGCAAAGAAAATGAAAATTATAATATAAATAATTCTTATACTAATGAACCGTATTTTTTATGGGGATTTGGCGCTTATTTGAGAAGGTTATTGCTTGATGATAGATATTTTAACGATATAGTAATAGAAGGAATAATAGATAAAAATAAATCTTTAAACGGTTTAAAAATTAAAAATTATGAAGGTAACGAATTAGAAATTTTTACTCCCGAAATATTAGAAAATTATAATGATGCAAACATTGTTATAACATCAGCTTTATTTTCTAATCAAATAAGAGATGATTTATTAAGTAATAATTTTATTGGAAAAATATATGAAACAGACAAGACAAGACAAG
>CAZUEE010000056.1:11757-14373 GCA_964619175.1 uncultured Brachyspira sp.
TTATTAAGTAATAATTTTATTGGAAAAATATATGAAACAGACAAGACAAGACAAGTAATATTTGAATATGCTTATAGAAAAACGGCATAAGATGTTTATTTATTATCGGAAAATGGTTAATAAAAATAATTACTAATTGAACTATGAATATATTTAATAAAAAAGAATTGGAAATAATCGAATATATAAAAAAATATATTTCTTTCAGAGAAAAACATATACTTTCGACTAGAGAATTAGCCGTTCAAATAGCAAAAAAATATAATGTCGATATTTATAAAACTTCCATAGCCGCTTTATGTCATGATTTGGGAAAGAGATATAATGACGAAGAGATGAAAAAAATAATATTAGAATGCGACAATATAAAATATCCTAATTATATAACGGGCGCTTTGCTTCATGCGAGAGTAAGCGCGATTATTGCCGAAAACGAATTTAATATAAAAGATAAATATATTTTAAATGCAATAGAAAGTCATACGGTTGGACATGGAAATATGAACATGCTTGAAAAAATAATATATGCTGCGGACTATCTTGAACCCACGAGAAAAATTGAAACTGCAAATAAAATCAGAGAAAAAATTTTTATAGATTTTGACGAAGCTTTTTTAGAGGTAGTTTTGGAATCTGTAAATTTCGTTTTGAGCAAAAAACAGTATTTATCCGACAAAACCATCGAACTTTACAATTCCTTAATATTAAAAAACTAAATTAAAAACTAAAGATTAAATAAAATTACATTTTTCAATATTACACTTCTCTAAGCAAAACTATATCGTTATGTTTTATAGTTGTGTTTCCTCTCGGTATAATTGTTCCGCCGTCTCTCTTTATCATAACGACCAAATTATTTTTATCCAAATGCAAATCTTTTAATTCTTTATCTTTCCAAGGATGATTATTGTTTATAATTATTTCTTTTAAATTTATGTCGTAATATTTTGTTCTTTTGGCGTTCAAAATAACTATATCGCCTTTTTCGATGGTGGTGTTTCCGTTTGGTATAACTGTGCTTTCGCCTCTTTCTATTGTTACGACTATGGAATTTTCGGGAAATTCTATATCTTTAATTTGTCTGCCAACCCAATGATGAGACGGAGGAATCGTTATCTGAATTAGTTGCATATCCGAGTCGTCCACATAATCGTTAAAGGTTTTTAAAACATTTTCGTTAGAATCCACCAAATCTAATTTTCTGGCTATTATAGGAAGTAAAGTTCCTTGAAACAATATCGAAGTTATAGCGAGAAAAAACACTATATGAAACACATCGTAATTTATTCCTTCTATATTGCTGCCCATAACGAATATGGCAAACGCGATTGAGGCTGCTCCTCTTAATCCAGCCCACATAACGAGCAATTGCTTTTTAAAATCAAATTTAAATGGAGTAAGCAAAATCGCCACAGCTATAGGGCGCGCTATAAAAGTTATAAATAAAACTACGGGAATAGCCGTAGATGCCGCTGGCAATATATTTTGAGGAGTGGAAAGTAACCCGAGCAAAAAGAATAATGTCATTTGCATAATCCCCGTAACGCCGTCAAAAAAATTAACCAAAATGACTTTATTTTTAAAATGGCAATTACCCAATACTATTCCCACTATATACGCGCTTAAAAATCCGTTTCCTCCAAAAGCCGCCGATAAAGAATAAGAGAGCAGGGCGGTTGCAAAAACGAATATTGTATCGAGTCCGTTAATTGCGAATTTGATTTTTTTAAGAACTAAATAAGCCAAATACGATATTAAAGCCGCTGCAAGTAAGGCAAAAACTATTTGTTTAAAAAGCATTATAACTATCGACAGAGGAGTTCCTATAGTTTTTCCGATTAAACCTAAAAATATAACAGTAAGCATATATGACATAGGGTCGTTACTTCCGCTTTCAAGTTCGAGAAGCGAAGCCAAACCGCCTTTTAAATTCAAATTTTTCGAACGCAATATTGAAAATACGGAAGCTGCGTCCGTAGAACCTATAACCGAACCTATAAGCAAACTTTCAAACAAGTCTATTTTAAGTATAAAATAACATAATAGACCCGTTATAATTGAAGTTAAAAAAGTGCCTAAAAACGAAAGCAAAAACGCTTGCTTTGCCACAGGTTTTGCAAATTCCCAATTTGTTCCAAAACCTCCGTAAAACATTATAAATATTAAAGTGATTGTACAAATATTACTCGACATGGCATAGTCGCTAAAATTATACATTTTATTAAAAATCATCCCTAATATCAAAAAGAAAAGAAGAGAAGGAACTCCGATTTTTGAAGACAAATTAGTTGCCATTATGCATATTATTATTATTATCGCTGCAGTAAGTATAGCTATATCCATTTTGAAACTCTCTGTAATTTGAATTATTTTTTGAATGCCGTATTATAGCTTAAAATTTACGAATGTCAAGAGTTTTAACTTAATTTTTATTTGAAAATAATTATAAAGTTATTATTTATACTACTTGACATTTTTTATTAAATATGTTATATTTATTCTATAAATGAAAGGTTGAAAGAAATGTGTGACAATACGGTATATTTGATAGGACTTCCTAACGGTCACAATACAATACAATACAATACAATACAATACAATACAATACAATACAAT
>CAZUEE010000057.1:0-14195 GCA_964619175.1 uncultured Brachyspira sp.
AAATAATTTTTATTTCAATTTATTTGATTATAAATTATAATAATTAAACAAATTAAATTAAAGATTTTTATTTTATGAAGATAAACGAATTAGTTTCGATATTAGTTCCCGTATATAATATAGAAAGAAATATAGAAAGAAATATAAATATTCTTATAGAAAAAATTTCTCCTTTTATTTCAAACTTTGAAATAATTATTTCTGATGACGGAAGCGAAGATAATTCAAAAAATGTTATAGAAAAAATATGTGGAGAAAATAAAAATATTGTCGGAGTTTATTCGAAAGAAAATCATGGAAAAGGAAACGCTTTAAAAAGAGCTTGCGAAATCGCAAACGGAAAGTATATTATATTCTGTGACGGCGATATGGAAATCGACCCTTCGCAACTTGAAAATTTTTTCGATATAATGCATAAAGAAAACGCCGATATCGTAATAGGTTCTAAAAGACATAAAAACTCGGTTGTAAATTATTCCAATGTAAGAAAATTAATATCTTTCGTCTATTTTATGTTCGTTAAAATATTTTTTCATCTTCCGATACAGGATACTCAAACGGGATTAAAATTATTTAAAAGAGAAGCAATAATAAATGTTTTTCCACGAATTTTAGTTAAAGCTTTCGCCTACGATTTGGAAGTTTTGGTTGCATGCAATTCAAATGGAAATAAAATAGTTTCCGCTCCCGTCATAGTTAATCCGAACAGACATTTTGGATTTATAAAATTAAATGTTCTATGGAAAACCTTTATAGACACATTGGCAATTTTCTACAGATTAAATATTGTAAAATTTTACAAAGACTTATTCGAAGAATTAAAATCAAACAAACTAGTAAGTATAATAATTCCTTTAAAAAAAATAAACGATTATATAAAAGACGAAACGAAATATTTGCTCGAACAAACTTATAAAAATTTTGAACTTATCATATTGCCCGATTCTTTTTCAAAAGAAGAGATAGATTTGGATATTTTTAAAGATAAAAGAATAAATATAATCGAAACGGGAGCTATACCTCCAGCTTTAAAGAGAGCCAAAGGTGTTGAAATTTCAAACGGAGAAATTTTGGCTTTTTTGGACGATGACACTTATCCCGAAAAAGATTGGTTAAAAAATTCTTTAAGGGCTATGGAAAATAAAAATATAAAAGCGTTGGGAGGACCAGCCGTCACATCTCCTAAAGATAATTTTTCAAAGCAAATCAGCGGACTTATTTACAGTTCTACACTTATGAGTGGGAAACATAAAGCAAGATATATTCCCGATAAAGTTCAATATGTTAATGATTATCCGAGTTGCAATTTTATTATAACGAAAGAACTTTACGAAAAAGTTGGAGGATTCGACAGCGAATATTGGCCAGGTGAAGACACTATTCTTTGCAACAATATAATGAAAGCGCATGAAAAAATATTATATACTCCAGAGGCTTTGGTTTATCATCATAGAAGAGATTTATTTTTTGGACATTTTAAACAACTTAAAGGATATGCTTGGCATAGAGGATATTTTGTGAAAAAATTTGGTGGAAATTCTTTCGAATTGTTATATTTTATTCCTTCGATATTTTTATTATGGACTATATTTTTACCTATAGCTTTAATATTCAAACTTCCCGTTTTAATAAACGATTTAATTCCCGCTTTAAGTAAAACTATAATAACCGTTTTATTAATTGCCCCGCATATTTTGTATTTTATATGTTTAATTGGAAGTTGGATTGGTTCGTTTTCTTTAATTAAAGGATTTTGCAAGGTTGCGGGAATATTTTTATCTCATTGCGTTTATGGATTTTTCTTTATTAAAGGATTTTTAAGAGGACTAAAAGAATAATTGTTACTACCGTTTTCTTTTACTATTACTATCAAAAAAATAACGGATATTTATTTGATATTTTTTATATACGATTTATAATATACAAAATATAAAAAGTTCTTTAAGGAAAAAATATGTCGATATTGGCTAATAATATAAACGAAGAAATTAAAGAAATATTGGAAGAGCATAATAATAATATCGATAAAAAAATAGAAGAACAAGAAAAGAAAAATAACGACTTAAAGGAAAGTATAAATAAAAGCCATGAAGAAATGATGCGAAATGCAAATAATCTGTTTAGAAAATACGATAAAACTTACGAAATTTTAATGGAATATGTGGCTAAAAAGATAGATGAGCAAGATAAAAAGAATAGAGATTTTGGCGAAAAAATAAAAATCATATTGGATAATAATTATAATAAAATTAATAAAAAAAAGAATTTTTTAAAAAACAACAATCTTGAAAAAAATAATTCTAAAAATATTGAAATAAAAGATATTTCGAACGATTTTTTAGTGGCTACGATTTCTTTAATCGGAATAATAATAACCGTATTGATAGCGATATTTTTTATTTAATTATTATGATAGATAAATTAAAATACGAAAGAGAATTTTTAAAATCGGGTTATAAATATATTTGCGGAATAGACGAGGTTGGACGAGGATGTTTATTCGGTCCGGTTACAGCAGCTGCCGTGATAATGCCGTTATATATAGAAGATAACGAAAATATTATAGACGAAATAGAAGATTCAAAAAAACTAAAACCGCAAAAGAGAGAAGAACTTTCAAAAAAAATTATTGAAACATCGATAACGTATTCTATATATTCCGTTTCTGAAAAAATAATAGATAAAATAAATATATTAAACGCCACAAAATTAGCTATGATTAAAGCTACTGAAAATTTAAAAATCAAACCGGACATACTCTTTATAGACGCTTTGAAACTCGATATAGATATAAAACAAATTTCGATAATAAAAGGCGATTTAAAATCCTATTCTATAGGTTGCGCCAGCATATTGGCAAAAGTAAGTAGAGATGAAATTATGAACAATATGTCCGAAAAATATCAAAAATATAAAATATATAAAAATAAAGGGTACGGAACTAAAGAACATATTGAAGCAATAAGAAAATATGGTCCAAGCGACAAACATAGATTTACTTTTGAACCTGTAAAATCTTATAATCATAATAATAAAAAAAACGATAATTAATTATGATAAATATTAATAAATATTTTAATTCTATAATGAATAAAACTCCAAAATCTATAAAAAACGGCGATATCGTAAAATTTATACTTGTTAGAAAACTTGAAGATAATAAAGCGATTGTAAATGTTATGGGAAATAAATTTATAGCTCTTTTCAAAAACGGAATAACCGAAAAAGGTTTTGCTTTGGTTTCAAAAGAAAACAATAAATTAATATTAAATATATTAAAAAACGCGACAAGCATAAAAGAAAGTAAAGAAAATGTAAAAAATGGAGTTTCAGTTAACATAAGTTCGATAGGAAAAGAAAATTCTCAAATCGCAAATCTGTTACTATCGAAAGGAATAAAAGTAAATAGTCAAAATATAATTTATTATGAAACGGTCTTAAAATATTTACCGAATAGCGAAAAAAAAGAATTCTTTCTTAATTCTATGAAAAATAATATATATTTTAGTAAAGAAGAGATTGAAAATTTGGGAAATATTTTTAATAAAATAGAAAATTTTGACTCCATAATAAAAAACTCTAACAAAAATTATAAATTAGCCGAAATATTAAAAAACATGATTTATGATTTAAAAAAAGATAATAAAGAAATATTAAAAAATCATGTAGAAACCAACGGATATTTTAGCGTATGGTTTATGCTCTTTGATATATTTGATAACGAATTGTATTTTGATGACGGGAATAATAGAAATAGTAAAGATATGATATTGTTTATTTTAAAAATATTGTCTTTAAATAAAAAAAATAAAGATTCTATATCGTTCTTAATTCCAATTCCTTATTTTATAGAGGGGAAATTAAAAGATATATTATTATATGTAAACGAAGATAAAAAAAATAATAAATTTAATTTTATTTTTATAGCAAACGATAACGACAAGGAATTATGCAAAATCGTAATAGAAAAAAATATAAACGAATATTTAATAACTTTGAAATTATTTGATAAAAAATTATATAAAAAATGTAAGGATACAAAATATATTATAGATAAAAAACTTAAAACGCTTGATAATTTGAATTTTAAATTTAAAATGGAATATATAAATGAATAAGGATATTGAAAAAGCCATAGCTCTTTTATATAATAAAGAGATTCATAACGCTCCCGTAGTTATATCGAAAGGAGAGAAACTGCTTGCAAAGAGAATGGTCGAGATTGCAAATAAATATAATATTCCGATTGTAGAGGATAAAGAAACGGCGGAGAGTTTAACGAAACTAGACATAGGAGAAGAAATTCCTTATTCGCTTTACGAAGCGGTTAGTATAATATTAAGGCATGTATATAAATTAAAGGCAGAGTTATAATTTATGGAAAATTTTGCTAAAATAAAAACGCAGGATATCAAATCCCAAGCCGAAAGAAAAGATATATATTTAGACAACGATTTTATAGCCATAAGCAAATATATAGAAATAAAAAACGAGGATATAAACAGGTTAAAGAAATGGGATATAAACGAAGTTTTTATAAAAGATTTGGAAAACGAAGATGCCGCTCATAATTCCGTTCAAGATTTCGATAAATTTTTAAGAGAATATAAAGTATTTAAAAATATTTATTTGAATATAATAAAGCAAACCAAAAATAATTTGGGAAATTTTAGAAATAATAATCTTGTTAATATGAAAGAACTTAACGAAATTATAGACGGACTTCTGGATATAATGAATAGAAATTTAAATAGTTTTACGGCTCTTTTAAGCATATGTGATTTTACAAAAGAAGATTTTTATTATGTTCGTTCTTTAAATGTAGCTATAATATCTTTGATTATAGGCAAAGGAATGAAACTGTCGGATGTGATATTAAAAAAACTTGGACTCGGAGCGATTTTATACGATATAGGTTTGGTTAAAGTTCCCGAAAAAATATTGAATAAAAATTATAAATTTACCGCAGAAGAATACGCCGAAATAAAAAAGCATACGGTTTACGGATATAAATTAATGAAAAGCAATTTTAGATTCGAAGAAGAGATGGCGGCTATAGCTCTCGAACATCATGAATATTATAACGGCAAAGGTTATCCTAGAGGAATTTCGGGAAACAATATACATCTATACGCTAAAATAGTGGCAATAGCTCATGAAATGGAAAAGGTAATGAAAAATAGAAGGATAATACCGGACGAAAAAAATTTATATGCTAGCGAAAATTCCGAAAGAAAATTATTGTTTGATTCCGTTCGTCATATAATACAAGGAGCAAACAACAAATACGACCCAACCGTATCGAAAGCGTTTATTGTGGTATTTAATGTTTATCCTGTAGGCTCTGTAGTTATTTTAAACGACAAAAGAAAAGCTTTCGTTTTTGCGTCTAATAAAAATTTTCAAATAAGACCGGTTATAAAAATAGTGTCGGATGAAAACGGAAATTTTACCGAAAATGGCGAAGTTATAAATTTGGTTGAAAATAATCGATTGTTTATAAGCGCTATAGACAGAGACGATAAATTTTTGGAGGAGGTAAATAAAAAAATATTAAATAAAGATTAAAATAAAATGAAAAATAATAAAGAAATAGGCGATAAGGGAGAAGACATCGCCTTAAAATATCTCGAAAAGCTCGGATTCAAATTGCTAGAAAGAAATTTCAGAGGAGAAAATCGAGGCGAGATAGATTTAATAATGACAAAAGGAGTTGTTATTGTGTTTGTAGAAGTAAAATATCGAAGACAGGGAAGTTTTGGATATGCGGCGGAATCTATATCGAAAAACAAAAAAAAGAAATTATACGAAACCGCCGAAGAATACTTAATTAAAAGAGGATTAGGTTTAAATCAAAAATGTTCCTTTGGGGCTGTTTTAATAGACGATACCCTTAATAAAAGAGAAATATCTTTCATAGAAGATATATTTATTTAGGGGTTATATATGAAAACGGCTGTAATAATTAATTATAAAAAAATAGATTTATACAAGAAAAAATTAAAAGATAAAAAATATATAGATAAAGCTATAGAGAGATTGGCGGAGCATTTGATAAGCGCCGTAATCGAATAGAAGTGACATAAAAGAGTATTTATAAATGGACATAATAGAAAGAGGAAAAATTACTCTGATTCTTGAAAGCGAAAATCTTAAAAATTTATCCGAAAAATTGGATTCTAATTTTGAGAAAGCGGTTTACGCGTTATTTAAAATTAACGGCAGAGTCATAACTTCGGGCGTGGGAAAAAGCGGACATATAGCGAGAAAGGCGGCTTCGACTTTCGCATCGACTGGAACTCCGAGTTTTTTTGTCGACCCAAATGAATGTTTGCATGGCGATTTTGGAATGATAACAAAAAATGATTATCTTATCTTATATTCTAAGGGAGGAGAATCGAGAGAGATAATAGAATTGGTTAATTGGTTATGCAGACAAAATATACCTTATATAGCCGTTACCAATGAAAAAGAATCCACTTTGTCTAAAAATGCAAAAATAACTTTATTAACTCATGTGAAAGAAGAAGCATGTCCTCTCAAATTGGCGCCTACGGTAAGCACTACGGCGTCTTTGGGAATATCGGATGCTTTGGCTACGGCATTGATGGAATTAAGAGGATTTAAATCGGAAGACTTCGCTATTTTTCATCCCGGCGGAAGTTTGGGAAGACAACTTGCAAAAGTAAAATCTATAATGCATAAAGATAATCTCCCTATAATCGATTTATCCACAACTTTATACGACGCGTTATTTAAAATAATAGAATGCAAATTGGGAATAGCGATAATAACTGATAAAAATAATATTCTAAACGGAATAATAGTAGACGGAGATTTGAAAAGACTTTTAATAAAAGACAAATCGGCAAAAAATATTTTATCCAAAAGCGTAAAAGACATTATGAATAAAAATCCAAAAGTTATATACGAAGACACTTTAATCGGAGAGGCTTTGCACATAATGGAAGGAAAAATAACGAATCTTGTCGTGGTAGAAGATACGAATAAAGGAAAAATCCCAATCGGAATAGTTCATATTCATGATATTTTAAAAGTAAAAGCTTTTTAAAATTAAAGAAAATAAAAAATAAATAAAAATTTCAAAAAAGAATTAAAGAAAAAAATTACGGATTGCCGAATAAACGACAACCCGTATTTAAAAAATTTAATCACCTTTACAAGGAGGACTCGATTTACAAGAAGAATACTCCCGCACCTATGACTATACCGCTTACAATGAGAACTATTAAAGTATAACCCATAATATCCCTTGCTCCAAGTTTAGCCAAACCTAATGCAGGCAAAGCCCAAAACGGTTGAATCATATTCGTCCAACTGTCTCCATAAGCTATACACATCGCAGTTTTTGCAGCGTCAACTCCAATTTCCAATCCCGCAGGCATCATGATAGGTCCTTGAACAACCCATTGTCCGCCACCAGAAGGAACGAACATATTTACTATTCCCGCGCTTAAGAATGTATATAAGTGGAAAGTTCTTTCATTAGATATAGAAACGAAGAAATTACTTATTACGCTTGCAAACGATGCTCCGTCAGCGCCTGCTCCCGTCATTACGCCCATAATTCCCGCATATAAAGGGAATTGCAAAATTATTCCAGCGGCTCCCGTTGCAGCTTCGCTGAAAGCGTCTAATAAATTTCTTGGGTTTCTATGAAATAATACTCCAAGCATTAAGAAAATCGTATTTACAATATTCAAATTAAGGTCGAAACTTTTTGAAGTTGCAAAATAATAAACTATATATACAAATCCCAAAAATGCCAAAATATAGTTAATGGCGCAACCGTTTTCCAATTTTTCGGCTGGAGTCATATTTTTAAATTCTTCTTTGGATATTTTTTTAACTTCCGCATCTTCTTTGATTAGGCTTGGGTCTATAACGAATACATCTTCCTCGTTTTTAGGATGCATCAAAACATTTGTAATCGGAAGCAAAATTAACATACCAACAACTATAAATATATTATAAGGCGAGAATAGAGTTTGAGTTACAGGAACGGCTTCCGTCAAAGCGCCTCCCGTTGCAGAGAAATCTCCACTCGCTATAACTAAAGGAATAGAACCCGAGAAACCCGCATGCCACAAAACGAAGCCCGAATATGCAGAAGCAATTAAAAGTCTGTAGTCAATATTCTTTACTTTTTTGGCAATTTCTTTAGCGTAAATAGCTCCAATAATCAAACCAAATCCCCAGTTTAATATACAAGCAATATACGAAATCAAACTTACCAAAGCGATACCTTGAGCGGGATTTTTAGGAATATTCGACAAATACTCTAGAAGTTTTTTGAAAGGAGGAGACAGTGCGAGAACATGCCCTGTAACCAACACTAAAACCATTTGCATACTAAACGCCAGAATTCCCCAAATTCCTTTTCCCCAATGTCCGACAACCGCTATAAAACTTTGTTTGGTAGTTAGTAAAGTTCCTAAAAATACTATTATAGTTAGCACTACGGCAAAGATATAAGCGTCTGGCAGGAATTTTTGCATAACCATAGTAGCGCCATGAGCCATACTTTCGATTATGCCTCTTTTCTTTTTGTTTCCATTCATTTTTCTCTCCGTTATTTGTATTTTTTATTTTTTTAATTTTTAAAATTAGTTTTTTTGATTAATCTTTTATATCATTACGAGAGCGCTAAAGGGCATATAACCAAGCTGTCTCGTAATGATGATTAAATTTTATAAAGTTTATAAAGTGTCGACATCCACCATTTTAGGATTATTTATTATCAAATCCGCATCAGTGTTTGCCTTTATATCTTCTATACTCGAAGTTGAAAATACCTCGGTAAGTTCCAATCCCTTGTCGGTTACTTTCATAACTCCCTTTTCCGTCACTATCATATTAACTTGATTTTTAGCGGTAAGAGGAAGTTGACATTTTTTAAGTATTTTTTTATCGCCTTTAGCCGTATGTTCCATAGCGACTATAACGAGTCTAGCTCCGACAACCAAATCCATAGCTCCGCCCATTCCCGGAACCAATTTGCCCGGAATCATCCAATTTGCCAAATTGCCTTCTTGGTCGACTTGCAAAGCTCCCAAAACCGTAGCGTCTACATGTCCGCCTCTTATTATCGTAAAAGAAGTGAAACTGTCGAAGAAAGCTCCGCCCGGCAATATCGTTACAAAAGCTCCGCCGGCGTTGGTAAGATTAGCGCTTCTTTTAGATTCTTCGGGAGTAGGTCCCATTCCTACCATACCGTTCTCGGATTGTAGTAAAACTTCGACTCCGTCTGGGAGATAGTTTGCAACTTGCGTAGGAATTCCTATACCCAAATTAACCAAGTCTCCATCATTGAGCTCTTTAGCCACTCTTTTGGCTATAATCTCTATCGTTTTTTCTCTTGATAATTCTGCCATATTATACTCCTTTAACCCTTTTTAAGCCCTTTTTCTAAATAGTCCTTGTCTCCTTGAACTATATAGTCTACGAAAATCGAAGGAACGGTTATGCAATCTGGGTCCAAACATCCGTCTACGATTTCTTTTACTTCGGCTATAACGGTTTTACAAGCCGTAGGCATCACTAAATTGAAGTTTCTTGTAACGCCGTGATGGAATAAATTTCCGTATTTATCTCCTTTGTCGGCGTAAACGAGAGCTATATCTCCGTATAAAGGTTCTTCAAGTATATAACTTTTACCTTTAACTTCGATTATTTTTTTCCCCTCTTCTACAAGAGTTCCTATACCCGTAGGAGTCAATATTCCTCCTAGTCCAGCGCCCGCTGCTCTAATTCTTTCGGCTAAAGTTCCTTGAGGCACTAATTCGACTTCGATTTCTTTGTTATTGTTCTGTTTTTGAGTTTCGGTGTTAGTTCCGATATGAGAAACTATAACTTTTGAAACTTGACGATTGGCTACAAGTCTTCCGTATGATTTGTCGGCATATCCTGTGTCGTTTCCTATAATGGTTAGATTCTTTACCTTATTTTGGTCGGCGAGCAAATCCATAATTGCCCATGCAGAACCCCATGCTAAAAAACCTCCAAACATTATCACAGAGCCGTCTTTGATTAAATCGCAGGCTTCTTGTTTTGAAATTATTTTTACCATAGTCCCATCCTTTTTTAAAAGTTGTTGATATGTTATTTATATTTAGTATAATCAAAAATAATTCTATTGTCAAGTAGTTATGTTAATTTTTTTAAAAAAATTTATATAAAAAATTTGTATAAAAAACGCTTGACTTTTTTTTTTATTATTATATAGTTAACATATTATAAATTGTAAAAATATACAAAGTTAAAATATTAAAGTTATTTTATTGAAAGAATGAAAAAAATTAAAGAAAAAAAATAATTTAATTTTTGTTTTGTATAATTTACGGTTTTAAATTAAAAATAAAATTCGGAGGAGGATTAATCTCACATGAATTCTAAATTCAAAACAATTTTTATTGCGATATTGTTTTTGGCGGTAATCTCTTGCGGACTGCCTAAAAAAGAATATCAAAGAGTAACGGCTTTAAGAGACACGATTAACAAATATACGGAACTTAAAACTTTTGCTCAAAGCGATTTCGATATAGCCGAACAAGGTTATGCCGAAGCGGACATTATAATGAAAGAAGAAAATAAAGACGAGGCTAAAAGGGCGAAACAATTATTATTGGAAGCAGAGACCAATTATAATTTGGTAATGGACAAAGGATTGCAACCTTATTCGGAAATTATAAAAAAGCAGATGGACGAATCTTTTACGAATGCTCAAGAGATAAAGGCAAATATTATGTATGGCGAAGAATATAATAAAGCCGAAAGTCTGTATCAGGAAGCCGATTCTCTATACAATGCGGAAAACGAAAAGAAAGATTACAAGGTTTTGGTTGAAAAATTGTATAACACCAAAGAAGCTTATTTATCTTTATACAATAAGGTTAAAGAAGATTTTGATAAAAGCGACGAAGCTTTAACCAAAGTAAAAGAAAGATTGGCAAATTTGGAAAGTATGGTTAAAGAAATAGAGACTTTAGAAAAAGGGCAATAAATTATTTAACGAAACTTTTTTAATTTTATTTAAGGAGAATTAAAATGAATATAAAAAAATTAATATCTTTTGTGGCTTTAATATCTTTCAGCTGGTCCGTTTTATTCGCTCAAACTTACGAAGATTCTGCAAGAATAACGGAAGAAGCCGAAACTTTGCAAAATGATGGAGAATATCAAAAATCTTACGATAAATCTCAAGAAGCTGCAAACGCAATAGATAAAACTACTACGGATTTATTTTATAGATTAATGAATTTAAGAATAAACAAAGCGAAAGACGATGCTGAAAAATCGATAAACGAAATTAATCAATTGGGCGCTTCGAAAGACAATCAATTTAGAGCGAGATACGAAGAAGCGGTTAGATATTTCAACGAAGGCAATAATTCTATAGGTTCTTTGCCCGCTCCAACCGACACGGCGGAAAACGAAGAGGAATTTATAATAGCCTCGAACGATTTTAACGCCGTTTATTTGTCTTATAGCAACGCTCTAGCTTCGGCAAATAGCGTAAAAGAAGGCTATTTAATGAGAGAGAGAGCGACAGCCACAAAAACTATTGCGGATGCGAAAGCTAAATATAACGCCGCATTGAATGCTAAAACTTTAACCGCCGGAGATGCGAACGGAAAATCTATAACAAGCTCTTTAAATAAGGCGGACGAGGCTTTAAAAAGCGATAATTTTGCAAGCGTTCAACAAAATGTAGCAGCCGCATTATCCACTTTAAATAGAGCGGAAGCTGCGGCTAAGGCGAAAGCAGAGGCTGAAGCAAAGGCGAGGGCGGCAGCTGCTGCAAAAGCTAAAGCGGATGCCGAAGCTAAAGCAAGAGCGGAGGCGAAAGCTAAAGCGGATGCTGTAACGAAAGCGAAAAACGATATAGCGAACGCTCAAAAAAAATATAACTCTTTAATAGGCGATAAGACGATAGTAAAAGGCGATAATAACGATAAAAGCGTTTCTGCTCTTTTAAATGAAGCGAATAGAGTTGTGCAAAACGACCCAAAAACCGCAAGCGACAGAGCGTTAACGGCGTCAAAGAATATGGATAAAATTGTAGCCGACAAAACCGCCGCATTTGAAAGAGAGGAAGATTTAAGAAATTTGGAAGAACTAAAAACTAGGCATGAAAGACTCATTAGCGAAGGATATATAACTAAAGACAGCGAAGACGATAAAAATCTTTCCAAACTTATAGCCGAAGCCGAAGACGCTTTAAATAAAAATAATAACGCTTTGGCGAGAGAGAAGATGCAACAAGCGAATCAATCTCTTAACGCCATACAGGAAAAAGGTCCTAGAAGAGCGGGAGACGGCGATATAGTTATCGGTGATACGGGAACAAACGAAACGGGACAAATAATAGATGGAACAGAAAATAATCAAAACATACAAAGACAGCCCGTTAATACGGAAGGAAAAATCACGGTTCTTCCTCAGTATTATATAGTGGTTAGAAGAGTTCCTTTAACGGACGCTTTATGGAGAATAGCGGGTTATAGCTACATATATAATAATCCTATTCAATGGTATAGAATATATGAAGCGAATAGAAATATATTGAGAGACCCGGATAATCCGGACTTAATATTGCCCGGACAGAGATTAACCATACCAAGTCTTAACGGAGAACAGAGAAGCGGACAGTATGACCCTCAATCTAATTACATAACTTACGAAGAGGCTATGCAATTAATGAGCGAGCAAGCCGCTACCAATGAATAGCTTTTAATCTAAATACTTTTTTCACATACAAAAGTAGTCATGCATTTCATTATGCATGGCTATTTTTATATGGAATATATTACATAAATATGATTGACTTTTTTATGAATAAATTTATTATATATAAATATTTTTAATTTACTTAAAGGTTTATAAATCGTAATGGACAAAAGGGATAAAAACATAATTAAAGTATGTATGAAAGAAGAAGAGCTTGTTGAAGCTTTATATTCCGATGAAGATATGATATATGTAGAAGCTTCTCTTGGCAAGAAAATTGCAAATATAAAAAATACGGGAAAGATAGCTTGGGGAATTCTTATAGGCGGAATTATAGTAGCGGTTACGGCGATAGTATCGTCAAAAAAATTAAGCAAAAGAAAAACATTTTTAGTATCTTCTATGGCTGCCGTTCCTTCGGCAAGCGTCGCCATATTATATATAGGATTTCCTTCCACTTTGTCGTTGATTCAAATGATGACCTATGCTTATAAAAAATACGGCGGAATAAACGCTTCAAAAGATATAGTCTTAAAATTGAGAAACGATTATTATATAGCGGAAAAAGATAGAGAAAAATTTATTCTTAAAAAAGTAGCCGAAGAGGAAGTAAAAGAAGTAAAAATATCCGAAATAAAAAAATAAAAATTTTATTTTAAATTTAATATTCTCTCGTTTGCCAAATCGATATATTCTTCGTTTATTTCGTATCCTACAAAATATCTATTATTTTTAATGGCTGCTATAGCAGTAGTTCCGCTTCCCATAAAAGGGTCGATTACTATATCGTTAGTAAAAGAAAAAAGTTTTATCAATCTTTTTGGCAATTCTTCCGGGAAAGGAGCGGGATGCCCTATTCTTTTTGCACTTTCGGGATTCATAGTCCAAACGCTTTTAGTCCATTCTATAAATTCTTCTTTTGAAATATTATCCTTTCTTAATTCTTTTTCGTTTTTGTCTCTTTCTCTTTTATAATTACCTTTTGAAAATATTAAAATATATTCATGCACATCTCTCAATATAGGATTGCTAGCGCTTTTAAAACTTCCCCATGCAGTAGATATTCCAGCCCCGGCGGATTTATTCCAAATAATTTCTCCTCGCATATTAAAGCCTATTTCAATCATAATTTTTGAAATGTAATCCGATAAAGGTATATAAGGTTTTCTGCCTATATTGGCTATATTGATGCAAGCTCGTCCACCGTCTACCAATATTCTATATGTTTCGGTAAAACAATTTTTAAGCAAAGTTAAATATTCGTCTAGCGACAAATCCTCGTCATATTCTTTCGACACATTATAAGGCGGAGAGGTTATCATTAAATGGATGCTATTATTTGGAATATCATTCATATTCTCGCATGAACCTTCGATAATGGTGTTTAGCAATTTATTTGGAAAATCATTAACTATAATATCTAAATTATTATTTGTTATCTCTTT
>CAZUEE010000058.1:0-14002 GCA_964619175.1 uncultured Brachyspira sp.
TTATATGAAACTGCTTATAATTGTTTTTAAATTTTTCTACAAGTTCCTTGATTCCGTTATACGCTTTTTCTTTTTCTGTAATATTATCAGGTTTCAACGACATTATAGCCCCAAAATTTTTTTGTAAATTATTCTAAATTATTAAAAGTATATCAAATTATAGTAAATATTCAATCTATTGATAACTATTAACAATTTTTCGTTATTATTTTTTTTTCGTTATAAGAGGCAAATAATCAAAAAACGAATATATAGTTATTATAGTTACTATAAGCAAACTATAATAAGTTATAGCATCGAAAGGCAAAAATGTAATCGAAGTAAATTTTAAAACTTTTATAAAAAATATTATTATAACGGCGCAAGCTCTAGAGGCTGTTTTTAATTTTCCGCTGAATTTTGCGGCAACTGCAAATCCTCTCAAACCTCCGAGTATTCTTATAAACATAGAAAACATATCTCTATAAAGCGAAATTATAAACATCCATATCGGCATAGAACCTTCGTACAAAAATATCGTAAACATGGTAATATGAAAAACCGTGTCGGCAAAAGGGTCGAGAACTTTACCCAAATCGCTAACCAAATTAAATTTTCTAGCGGCTATTCCGTCCAAAGCGTCCGTAATTTCAAGTATAACCAAAAATATAAGAGCTAAAATTGAAGTTATAAACGAATTATAAAAATAAAGAAATATTACCAAAGGAGATAAAACGATTCTGCTTACGCTTAATAAATTTGGAATTTGATTTTTCATAATTATTCGCTCTGTTTTTCTATTTTTTAAAAATATTTTTTATAATAAATTTATCATAAATAAATTATAACGGAATATTCTTAATTTGTCAAAATATTTTCTTTTTTCTATATTTCTTTACCACTTTTCATCATTCGTCTTTATCGATAATATTTTCCAATTCTTCGGTTATTTCGGTAATATTGTCGTTATATTCCCTAAACCAGCCGCTATTCATTAAAGTATCCCAAATATTAAATGTCAATTTTTCAATATTTTTAGTTTCAATATTAATTAATTTTGTATTTGAAAAATCCACTATAAATTTGTCGTATTCCAAATAAAAATTAATATCGAAACATAGCGATTTTTTATCTACGATATTATCCGAAGTGAAAAATAAATACATTAAACCGCTGTCAAAAATTTTATAATCTTCTTCACTTTGCGATTTAATTTTTATCCATTCTATAATCGCATTTCTTAAATCGTCTCCTTTCAATTTTGAAGATATAAATATTTTCTGTTCGGCAAATAAAAATATATTAAAAATCAAAAATATTGGAATAAGTTTTTTAATCATAAAAATACGATATAATAATTTAATCAAAAAATCAATTATTCTTTTTCTTTTTTTATATTTCATGTTATTATTATATAATAATTTATAAGGGCATACTATGAAAATAACTTTAGACATGACCATATCCGCGTTGCTTGACGCTTTCGACAGAGAATTCGGAGCTTCACTTGGAATATATAAAGGAGCTTACAAATCGGACGATATTAAACTTTTTGAAATAGCGGACCCGAGAAAAAATCCAAAATCTTTTATAGTGATAGACAAAGATACGAGCGTTGAAACCGTAGAAGCTATGTTTAAAAAAGTTTTCGGAATAAGAGTGCAGGTAAAAGACAAAGACGGAAACACTATGGGGCAGGAAATGACTCTGGGAGGAGAGAGAATATTAGCCAAAAATAGCCTAGAAGAAAAAAATATAAAATTGGTGGATTTAACAGACGATATAGATGACGATAACGAAAAGAAAAAAGAAAAGGAAATTAAAGAAAATAAAAAAATCAAACAAAATAAAAAATATTTCTTAAAGCCTAAAATAATTAAACATAGCGTGGAAGATAAAATAAAAGAAATTGACGGATATTATTTAAGATTTCAGAGAACCGAAAGATATAAATCTATGGTTAATCTTTTATCTTGTATCGAAGAATCTAAACTTTCTTATCCCGAATCGAAAGAAATTTTAGAACATATAGAAGATATAAAAAACAAATCGGTTTCTATATCTCATTTAAGTTTAAAGAAGAGAAGATTTGCAATACTAATTCTCATAATAATAACTTCGATTTTACTTTTTTCTAGCGCCGTAATATGCGGATTCAATTTATATAAAAAAATTAAACGAGACAAAACGGTCGATAATATAGTTAAAGAAATAGACAATTTGAGAATGAGAAAAGGAACTTTGATAGAAAACGGCAATTTGGCTGAAGCGAACGCAATAGACGAAAATATAAATTCAAAATCCGAACAGTTAAATATTATAAGGAACACAAAAATACTTCCCGTAACATATTATTTTATATTTGCCTCTTTCGTTATGATTATAATAGTCGCGATATTTATAGTAAGGCTCAATAAATTTAATATAACCTCGATACGATTTGAAAAAGAAACATAATTTTTAAGAATGCTTTTTATATAAATTTTCGTTATTTAATTCGCTTTGAGCATGTTTTCGCAAATATTCTTGCACAAACTCCAAATCTTCTTTAGTGTCTATTCCATGGATAAATTGATTGGTTTCCAAAACTTTAATCTTCATTCCGTTGTAAAGCCATCTTAATTGTTCGAGTTTTTCTATTTTCTCATAATCGCATTCTTTGAGGTTTTCTATTTTTAATAAAATATTTTTTCTAAAAGCGTAAACTCCTATATGTTTATAATATTTTACTTCGATATCGTTGTCGAATCTTTTATGAGGAATCGTCGCTCTCGAAAAATACATCGCGTAATCTTTTGCATCGCATACGACTTTAACGGCGCTTTCGTCTTTTATTAAATGACTATCATCTTCGATTTTTAATTTTATCGTGGCTATATCGACTTTTTTATCTTCAAAACATTTTATAATCGGAGAAAGTATCTCTTCGTTTATTAAAGGCTCGTCTCCCTGAACATTGATAATTATGTCGCAATCGATATTTTTTGCAACCTCTATTATCCTCGAAGTTCCCGAAGTGTGTTTTTTTGAAGTCATAACCGCTTTTGCATTATTTTTTAAACATATATCCATTATCTCTTTAGAATCGGTCGCTATTATTACATCGTCTATTTCGGAAACGGCTTTTACATTATCGTAAACGGCTATTATTATTGGCTTTCCTAATATTTCGTAAATTAATTTTTTGGGAAATCTTGTAGAATCGTATCTTGCCGGTATTATCGCTACAGTTTTAGGCATAATTATTTTTCCTCCAATATATCTTTTGCCATCGCAAGTAATTTGTTTTTAAACTCTTCTTCCTCGTTGGATTCTAAAAGTAAAACCGTATACATACTTAATCTTGACACTTTTGTAATGAGAGACAATAGATTAAGATATTTTTCGCTTTTTCCGATTGGAGTTAAAAACATAGTAAGCAAATGAACGGGTTTTTTATCCAAAGCGTAATAATTAAGCCCTTCTCTGGAAATTGCAAATATTAATTTAACCTCTTCGACTTCGCTCGTTCTAACATGCGGAAAAGCAACGCCATAACCCAAACCGCTCGTTATTATATCTTCTTTCTTATACATAAAATTTATAGTTTTATCGATATTGATTCTAAGTCCTTTAGACTCCGCATAAATTAGCATCTCGCTTATAGCCTCATCTTTATTAGTCGCTTTTAAATTAAGCAAAATATAAGAATTTTCTATTATATTAGCCACTTCGTTTAATGAAATCATTTTATAACCTTCTGTTTATTTATTATCCTTTATAATTAAATTTTAAATCTCTATATTAAAATTATTTTTTAAATATTCTTTAATTGTATATTTTTTCTGTATAACCTCTAAAGTTATATTAAGTGGATATATTGTATTGTGATTTTTGAAACTTATTCCTATCGATTCGTCATCCAAATCTATTCTGCGGGAAAGCTCCCAATTGCCGTTAAAACTCGCTCTGATAACTTCGCCTATATACGCACTTATTGAAAATATAAAATTTCTGTTGTTGTCATGTTCCAATACCAGATTCATTTTTTCGTTAAAAAATTTGTCTATTTCCGAGAAACTTTTTAAAGTATAATCTATATGATAGCCTTCCCGAATCAAAAAATTGCTTATCCAATATGAACTTCTTAAAAGTTCTTCCTGTGGCAAAATATATTTTGACATTTATATATCCTTAGTCAATATATATTAAATCTTTTTTATAATAAGTCAAATTTAAAATATATATAATATTTATAATTTTTTCCGAAAAATAATTAGTAATATTATATCAAATTATAGTTTGGGATATTATAAGTGATTAACGATTCATTTTCTAAATTTTCTGAATATATAGAAAATAAAATTAACTTTGATTTTTTTTCAAATATACCGGGATACGATAAAGATTATAAAACTCAAAGAGAATCCATATTAAAATTAATAAAAACTTCCAATAATAACGAGGCTTTTTTGGATTATATTTCCTATACTTATACTCTATTAAAAAGCGATATTATAAAACAAATTATATCTTTATCTTGGAATAAACCAAACGGCATGAAAGACTGTTTTATTAATGACGATAAATTTAATCTTGACCAAAATCGGCTTGTCGATTATATATCCGTCCTTTTGGTGGTAAGAGATATAATGCATACGAGTTATATAGCGTCTCTTCCAATATATAACGAATATAAATATAATCAAAAAGAATTTTACGACAAAGCCAAAGAGATGATAGAAAATTCCGTAGACAATATCTCGACTTTATGCAATATCAATCCTATCTTTATAGCCATAGCGGCAAAAAGTATATTGCCTTTTTCTATAAAAAATGATGAATTGTCAACTTCTTCAAAATTGATAGCGATTTTGTTTAATATGTCGAGAATAATGGCGTCTTATCCTTATTCTGACAATAACTATAATAAAAATACGCAGCCCATATTTTTAAGCGCGATTTATAATTTGGCAAATAACGCTTCTTTTTTGGGACTCGATTATAGAATGGTTAAAGAATTATACGATAAAGTAAAATGCGGGGAAATATGCTGGAAAAATTAGAAAGATACAATATAAATTTCATAGTGGCGGCAATTTCGTCTTTAATTATAATTTCGATGTCCGCTTATATGATATTAAATTTAAACACTTTGATAATGAAATTTTTAATATTTATGGAATTTATATGCTCTTTTTATTTTGTCGCCGTATTTTTTTATAAAGTCTCAAAATATTCGAGAATAGAATTATTCTTTTATTTAATAACTTTTTTAATTCCTTTTATGATGTCTATACTTGGAATATTTTACGCTTTAAACTTTTTCTCTTTGAATAGAATATTTTTGAAAGAAAATATAATATCTTCTTTTCTAACGAGAGGCTATCATGTTCTTTTTATATTTTATATAACTCATATAATATATTTCTTTTATCTATTCGTTTTGGAAAATAAAAAAAGTTTTTATTCGAGCATATCTTCCCATTTTATAATAATAATATCTTCCGTTATGGCTTTGATACTAATCGTAATTTATGCCGTTCTTAATTGGGTATTCGACAACAATATAATCAAATCTTACGAAAACAAAAAAAACGAGATTATATACGAAGCGGAAACAACTTTTTACGGAGAATATAATTCGGAAGATTTTGAATACGAAAGTTTTGCAAAAGCCCTTAATATAGCTATGCTTTATTATGACAACGAATTAAAATATCAATCGGATGAATGGGAAGATTTTGAAAAAAAACATTTGTTGTTTGAAACGGCGATTATTCAAGGAAACGGATTCTTTATTATGATAAGCGGCAGAGAATTTATTTATCCTTTTTATATGTTTATACTAATTTATCTTATAGTGAATTCCGTAATACTGACATGCTCGATAATATTCTTTAAAATATTTTTGGAGAAAAAATTTAACGCTTATATAGATATAATAATAAAAGGTTTTGAAGAAGACAATTATATATACGCCATAGATACCGACAATATGGACGAAACGGAAATTAAAATTCTTTCGGAATTATATAATAAAAAATTTCTTACTTATAAATATAGAGAAAGATATATAAAGATGTTTACAAAATAGAATTAAATAATAATATTTGATTATTATTTGGTTATTATTATTTGATTAATTATAAAAAAAGTATATAATAAAGCCTTATTATAAACAATTCTATTACAAAATAAAGGAGAATTAATATGGCTGAATTGCGTTATAATCAATTACTTGGAGATTATGTTATGATAGCGAGTCATAGGCAGGAGCGTCCGCAAATGCCTAAAGATTATTGTCCTTTCTGTCCGGGAAGCGGAAAAGTTCCCGACAGTTACGATGTCCTTTGTTATGACAATGATTTTCCCGCATTATCTTTTTCCCCTCCTTATCCAGACGATGTTGACAATGGTAAATTATTTATAACCAAACCTTCGATTGGAAAATGTGAAGTAATTTTATATTCTCCCGACCATAACACGACATTGCCAGAACTTCCCGTAGAACATATAACAAAACTCGTTAAATTATGGCAGGAGAGAATGGTAGAAATTGCAAAGAATAAAAAAATTAAATATATTATGCCTTTTGAAAATAAGGGCGAGGTTGTGGGAGTTACGATGCCTCATCCTCATGGACAAATTTACGGTTATAGTTGGATTCCTCTAAGAGTAAAAAGAAAAATAGAAATGGCTTCGTCTTATTATAATATTAATCAAAAATCTTTATTCGAAGATATGCTTAATCAAGAAATCGAAGACGGCAGAAGAATAATTTTTGAAAACGACCATTTCGTATGTTTTTTGCCTTTTGCAAGCGAATATCCTTACGGTATAATGATTATGCCTAAAAAAAATGTAATAGCGATTAATAATTTCACTAAAAAAGAAACAGTGTCTTTGGCGGATGCGTTAAAAAAAGCGACTACTACTTTAGATTTGCTTTTCGATACGAAATTTCCTTATATGATGTGTATGTTTAGCGCTCCCGTTAACGATGGTTTCAATTATAAAAGCATTTGGCGTTATCATATAGAATTTTTTCCGCCAATGAGAAGTAAAGAAAAACAGAAATTTAACGCTTCTTCTGAAACGGGAGCTTGGGCTTCATGCAATCCTACAAGTCCAGAAGCTATGGCTGCAAGTTTAAGAACGGCGTATTTTAGACAAATGGGAATGTAATCTATGTCTTTAAAAGTAACCGTCATTATTCCTCATAGAGTGGGAGAGAATATCGAAAATACTCTAGCGGGAATATATATGTCGTATTACGATAAAAACGATATAGAAATTTTTCAAGCCGAAGGAACTCATCCTACCGTTCAAAGAAACGAATGCATAAAAAAAGCGTCTGGCGATATAGTTTATTTTATAGACAACGATTCTATTGTAAGTCCTAGTAATATAAAAAAAGCCGTAGAAATATTCGAATCAAATAAAAATGTGGCAATAGTCGGAGGACCGGCGATTCATAAGACGAGTTCTTCTAAAGAAAAATATATAGACAAATGTATGAAATCCTATTATGCCGTTGGACCTATAGCAAATAGATACAGCGTTAATAAATCTTCCTATAGAGAAGGAACTGATAGAGATGTTATACTTTGCAATTTGTTTATAAGATTAAATGTATTATTGGAAGCGGGACTTTTTAACGAAAATCTATACCCAAACGAAGAAAACGCTTTAATAGATAAAATTCTTTCGCTAGGTTATAAATTAATGTATGACCCTCAAATAGTAGTTATAAGACCGCCAAGAAGCAGTTTAAGATTATATATAAAAATGCTTCTCAATTACGGAAGAGGGAGATTCGAGCAACTTTACAGAGATTTTAATAAAAAGAATTTAATATTCACTCTCCCCGCGTTTTTTAGTTCTTATATAATTCTTTCGCCTATAGTTTTTATTATTTTTATGATTACAAAAATAAATTATATGGCACTTTATTTTATTCCGTTGATTGTATATTTTATAATAACTTTGTTTGTAGGAATTATTACAGCCTTAAAAGAAAAAGGATTTATAAGCAAAATCAAAGGTTTTTTCGTTTTCCCTTATATGTTTTTTATAACGCACTTTTTTTATGGACTGGGTTTTTATTATGGAATAATAAGAATCGTAAAAGGATTTAAAAGAACGGTTCAATTTACCATAAAAAAATATAAATCTTTTGAATAAAATTCTTTTTTACATTCTCCCAAATTATTTCGATATCTTAATGTGAGACAATCCACACAAATAAAATTATTAACTCTAATAACAAGGGGTTCGCCAAAGGCGTCCAGAAGGAAAAACCCCTTGTTGTTAAGTGAAGTTAACGGAATTCTAAATAACAATGTAGCTTTCGCTTTGCGTCCCTGCGGGAAACCAATTGTATGCATTGCAGATAACAAGGGGCTTCAGCCCCTTGTGTGCATTTAAAAAATAAAATCGTCATGGGAAAGCCATAAAAATAAAAAAAAGACGCTTCCAAATAATGAAAGCGTCCTTTAATATTATTCAATTATTGCCGGCATTACCAAGTTGGTATAGGCTTAATCGATGTAGATTTTCCAGTGACATCAGCTTTTCCCGGCACAAATGAGAACCACCAACTTCGATGATGATCCGTAAATTCGGCAGTATGGTTAAGTTGATTCATTATCCACTCCGGTCTTTGTTCCAAATATAAATTATAATTAGTCATATAAGGCATATTTTTATCAGTAAAGTAAATGCCGGGATGTCCCGAATATTCTTTATAATGATTATATACTCCATAATAAGGATAATAAGAATGAACCGCAGCGCATCCAGATGGAAGCGAATAGTAATAATCAGCCATAACAAAAACTTCTAAAAAGCCCGGATTTATATATTGTCTTTCAAATATATTATTTACAGCAGCCCAGAAATTATAGAAAGTTTCTACCTGATGCCAATAAGTTACAAAATCATATACTCCCTGTTTATATGTGCCATCCAAATATTTCTTTTTTGCCTGTTCTGTAGTCAAAGTATTAGCGTAAAGACCTCCAACCGTATGAAGCGGTTTTCCATTTTGTTTCCTTTCCGACCATGTAATACCATCCTTCATTATACTTCCAGTGTTATTTTGAAGTCCTAAATGTGTACCTCTTTCTATTTTCACATCTCTATAACGCGTTATAACCGCTCCTATAAATTTTTTGATGATAGTATTGTCGGGTTTATAAACCATATCTCCGTTTTCGTTGAAGTAATAATAATCTTGGTTGCCATTTTGGAAATCATTTACGCCTTTATCATTTGCCCTATTTTTGATAGCAAAAACTTTTCCATCGTTCATACCTTTTCTGTTGATTTGGTCGAACCATAATTGATTTAATTTGTTTGTGTCTTTGTAGCTTACATTAGTGAAACCTGTTTTGACTACGAAAGGAACTCGAAGGTCGTAATAATCGCCCGGATTATCGCCTGGTAAACTTGGAGGAGTATCGCCACCGATATTCGTATTACCACCGGTATTATTAGTATCGCCCGGATTATCTGGGTTATCTGGAGAACCACCGCCATCGGTTACACTTGTATAACCTCTTCCGCCGCTTCCCGTAATCGCATCTCCGCTACAAGCAATTATACCGATACTAAATATAGTTATTAATAATATAACAACTATTCGCCTTAAAACTTTCGATGATTTTCTTTGAATCATAATACACTCCTTTATAATTAAATTTAGGCTCTATCCTATATTAATATTATAGCAATTATTTAACAAAAGTCAAGTAGAATTTATATTTTTTACACAAAAAAAAAAAAAATATGAAGTTTACAAAAAGTGACAAAATTTCCTAATTATTGCCCTATCGCACGGTGTGAAAAAACAGATTTTTACCGCCATTGTTAGATTTACAATAAGTAAAATTGTGGCAATTCATACAGATAACAAGGGGTTTTTCCCATACGGGACGCAAAGCGAAAACCCATTGTTGTTAAAAAGTTAACTAATTCTGACTTCGACTACATCTCGTAATGATAGCTTTTTTAATTATTGCGAATCTTTGGCAAAAGACATGACAATCAAAAAATAAAATTTTAAATTTTGATTATTTGTAGAATTCAAACCGTAAGCGAGATAATTTTTACAAAAAAAAATAAGTAGAGATTTATAAATTGATTTTTTTAATTTATATATTATAATGAACCATTAATTAAAATAAACGATTGTAAACATGAAAAAAAAAGTTCTTATACTCGGTTCAACCGGTTCTATAGGAAATAATACATGCTCCGTTATAAGAGAGTTTAAAAACGATTTTGAAATAGTCGGACTTTCCACCAATTCAAAAATAGATATTCTAAAAAAACAAATAGAAGAATTTAATCCTAAAACAGTTAATATATCTTCAGAAGAAGCTTTAAATAATTTTAAAAAAAATAAAATAAATGTTAATATTTACGAAGGAAACATAGTGGAATTTGTGAGAGATACCGATTTCGATATATTAGTAAACGCGCTTACGGGATATGCGGGATTTTTGCCGACAATAGAAGCTGTAAAAAAAGGAAAAATTATAGCTCTTGCAAATAAAGAAACTTTAGTCGTGGGAGGCGATATAATAAACGAGTCGTTAAAAAAATATAATTCGAGTTTAATTCCCATAGACAGCGAACATTCGGCTATATTTCAAATATTGAGACATTTTAAATACTCTGCTATTTCAAAAGTTATAATAACAGCTTCGGGAGGTCCTTTCCTGAAAACTCCAAAAGAAGAATTAAAAAATGTCACGGTAGAAATGGCTTTAAAACATCCAACTTGGAATATGGGTGGAAAAATAACAATAGACAGCGCTACTATGATGAATAAAGGTTTTGAAGTTATAGAAGCGCATCATTTATTTAATTTGGATTACGACAAAATTGAAACTATAATTCATCCGCAAAGTTTAATTCATTCTATGGTCGAATTCGTAGACGGAGAAATTTACGCTCAAATAGGCAAAAACGATATGCGACTTCCAATACAACATGCCCTAACCTATCCCGAAATAAAAAGCACGCCTTTTGAAAAATTAAAATTGCATGAACATTCCGAAATTAATTTTTATAAAATGGATTTTGATAAATTCGTTATGCTTAAATTGGCTTATGAATGCGGCAAAAAAGGCGGACTCTATCCTTGCGTTTTGAATGCCGCAAATGAAATATGCGTTTATTCTTTTTTGGAGGAAAAAATCGGTTTTACTGATATATTCGATATCGTCCAAAAAATATGCGAAAGAAGAATATACGATAAAAAAATCGATATTCCGCTAACGATAGAAAATATAATAAATACCGATAGGGAAATCAGGGAAGAAACATTAAAAGAAGTAAAAGAAATAGAAATAAAAAGATTACAATAATTTTTTTATATTGTCAATTTCTTCGTTAAGAGCAAACCATTCGTTTTCCGCTTTTTCCATAAGTTTTTTAATTTCATTCAATCGTTTGCTTTTTTCCTCGTCGTAATATTTTTCAAAAAATTTTAATATCTCGTTCTCTTCGTTTTTATAATCGTTAATTTGATTCTCGTATTTTTTAATCAAGTTTTCGCATTTTGAAAGTCTATTTCTTATTTTCTTTCTATCTTCGTAACTATTGTTTTTATTTTCGCTTACAATATTATTATCCCGATATTCAATTTCTTCTTCCTCTTCTTTTAAGGCTTCGAGTTTCGTTTTATAAACATAAGATTCGTAATCGCCCGAATATAGAAAAAATTTTTTATCTTTAATTTCTATAATCGTATCTGCAAGCAAACTCGTAAAAGTTCTGTCATGCGAAGTAAAAAATATAGTTCCCTTATAATTTTTAAGCGAATTAGCCAAAGCTTCCACCGTTTCAAAATCCAAATGATTGGTAGGCTCGTCCAATATTAAAACATCGGCGCATTGAGTTATGGCTGATAAAAGCGAGAGTCTTGCAATTTCGCCTCCGCTTAAAACTTTTACATCTTTATTAATATCGTCTCCGGAAAATAAAAAACTTCCAAGCAATGTTAAAAGTTCTTGATGCAATAATCCCTGTTTGGCATGCTTTTTCAAATATGATAAAACCGTATCGTTAGCCGTTATATTTTTATAAGTATCTTCTCCGAAATAAGCGATTTTTATTCCTTGAGCATAATTATAACTTCCCGATAAAGCGTTTATTTTGCCCGCTATAGTCCTTAAAAAAGTGGTTTTGCCCTCGCCGTTTTGCCCAAGAACGGCTACCTTGCTTCCGCGCGCTATTTCAATTCTTTTGCTTTCTGCGACAATTTTTTTATCGTATCCTATATTTAAATTATCCGAAATCATTGCAAAACCTTTTTTATCTTGAACGGCAGGCAATTTTATTCTAACATTTTTCGCAGGATGGGATATTTCTATGGTTTTTAATTTTTCCATCTGTTTTATTCTAGATTGAACCGATTTGGCTTTTGTGGCTTTATATCTAAATCTTTCGATAAATCTTTCCAGATGCGCTTTTCTCTCTTCGATATTTTTATTATATTTTTTTATAGACGCTTCTTTTTCTTCTTTATATTCAAAATAACCTTCTATATCCGCTGGAAAATAAATTATTTTGCCGTTTTCTATTTCTATAGTTTTTTCGCAAGTAGTTTTTAAGAATTCTCTGTCATGCGACACTATCAAAAAACCGCCTTTATAATCGAGTAAAAAATTTTCCAAATCGATTAATGTATTCAAATCCAAAAAGTTGGAAGGTTCGTCAAGAAGTAAAAAATTTGGTTCGCTGAGCATCATTTGAGCAAGTTTTATTCTCATTCTATAGCCACTCGACAAATCGCCTATATTATAATTTACTTTTATATGGTCTATTCCAAATTTGCTCGCTATTTTAGAACAAGCCCAAGATTCTCTTCCGGTAGTTCTTATAAGATAATCTATAACTTTTTCCGTTTCGTCGAAATTCGCTCCTTGCGACAAATAACCTATTTTTACTTCGTCAGAAAATATTATCTCTCCATCATCCGCTTCTTCCTCTCCGATAAGTATTTTAATTAAAGTGGTTTTCCCCGCTCCGTTTCTTCCTATCATTCCTATTTTGGATTTTTCCTCTATAAGCAGATTCGCTTTATCAAGTAAAATTTTATTAACGAAACTTTTCGACACATTGACTATATTTATAACGCTTTTTGCCATATCATTAATTTTATTATTTATTTTGATTTGTAAGGATTTTATATTAATTATAAAAAATATTCAAATAAATATTTTACAAAATATATATTCTACCAGCATGTCTTTAATATCTTTATTAAGTAATTTATCAATATCATCTTTTCTATAACTAATTGTTTTCTTATATAATAAGTGTCCGTTAATAGTTGTTTTGGATTTATCTAATTTATTAAACTTATCAACTAAAATCTTTAATCCTATTTCATTCATTTGATTTCGATGTCGCTTTTGTTGTGGATATTTACTTTCTCTTACATTACCTTGTTTATTTTCAGCTTTTAACATTATTTACTCCTTTTATTTTAGATAAATTTATATTTACTTCTTAAGGTAATTTCAAATTTTTGTCTTTCCTCATCCGTTTTTTATTGTGGTTAATTTTTTTTATTAAATATCGATGAATGTCATAATAGTGCATATAGAAATAAAATTTATAACAATTATATTAACTACTGCAAAGAAACAACTTACTATTTTAAAATTATACACATAAGAAAATGGATAAAATATTGCAATAATAGAATTTAGAGTTAAACTACAATAATGGAGCTGTGAGCGTTACAATATTGTTATTATTAAATATTATCTTTATCATACGTTTGTAAATATAGCAATTATTTTTAAAAAGTCAAGCATTAAAAAATTATTTTTTAATATGATTTTTATAAACTTTTAACTGTAAATATTAATAATAAATTGGACTTTCTACGAAAGATGCAAGCAGTCATCAGGGTTGAAGAGTAAAAGCTACTTTATTATTAGAAAAATAGATTCGTCATCGCAAGTATTTTTAATATATTATAAAAAATATTATTTACTATTTTTCTATAATAGTTTATTAT
>CAZUEE010000059.1:0-13924 GCA_964619175.1 uncultured Brachyspira sp.
GTTGCGGATGGAGAATATACTGTTGGTTTAACTTTTGAAGAAGGAGGCGCAAATTATGTAGTTGCCGGTTCGCCCGTAAAATTGGTTTATATGAAAGAGGGCGTGGTTTTCAAGCCAGACGGAATATATATAATTAAAAACGCTAAAAACATAGAAAACGCTAAAAAATTTGTGGATTATGCCACAAGTTATGATGCTCAAAAGACTATAAATGAAAAGTTAAATCGAAGGTCTGTTAGAAACGATTTGCCGCCTTCGGATATATTGCTTTCCGTTGATAAAATAAATGTAATAAACGATAACGAGGCTTTAGTTGAAGCCAATAAACAAAATTGGTTGAATAAATTTAAAGATATCTATACGGGAATTTGATATTTGCTGAATATTAAAAAATATTAATAATAAAAAAATAATTTTAAATTAAATAATTAAACATTAAGAGGGAAAAATGAGCGTATCAATATCTATACAAAATGTGGTTAAACGGTATGATAAATTAACCATAATACCAAATCTATCACTTGATATAAAAAACGGAGAATTTTTTACTTTACTCGGACCTTCCGGATGCGGTAAAACCACTCTGTTGCGTATGATAGCTGGATTTAATTCCATAGAAGATGGGAAAATAAAATTTGACAATGATATTATAAATGAAATACCCGCCCATAAAAGAAATATAGGAATGGTATTTCAGAATTACGCCATTTTTCCTCATATGACGGTTCGAGAGAATGTGGAATACGGATTAAAATTGAGAAAAGAAAATAAAGATTCTATGAAGAAAAAAGTAGACGAAATGCTTGAAGTCGTAAAGATAGAAGAGTATCAAAATAGACTTCCCGAAAGATTATCGGGCGGACAACAACAAAGAGTCGCTTTGGCAAGAGCCATAGTTATAACTCCGAATGTTCTTTTAATGGACGAACCTCTTTCAAATTTAGATGCTAAATTAAGAATAGAAATGAGAGGTGCCATAAAAGATATACAGAGACATGTTGGAATTACGACGGTATATGTAACCCATGACCAAGAGGAAGCTTTAGCCGTGTCGGATAGAATAGCGGTAATGAAAAACGGAGTAATACAGCAGGTTGGAAATCCTGTTTCTATATATTCGCGTCCTTCAAATGTATTCGTAGCCACATTTATAGGGCATTCCAACTTATTTTATGCAAAAGCATATAAAACTGCAAACGAATGCGGTATAATATTTAGATGCGGATATAGATTGAAAATGAATAATTTAACGAATATTGAAGATGGCGAAGAAGTTATAGCCGCCATAAGACCGGAAGAGTTTAGTTTGGCAAAAGACGGTGAAGAAAGCATGAAAGCGAAAGTAATATCCAAAACTTTTTTAGGGAAATATATAAATTATTCTTTGCAATTTAATGATAACGAGATTATCCCCGAACAACCGAGTATAGAATATTCTCAAGATTCGGCGTCTCTCGATAAGATATATGAAATAAACGAAACTATAAATTTAAAGCCTAATTCTAATAAAATAAATGTGTTTACTCTTAACATGGAAAAAAGTCTTATAGAAGGAGTAAAAGAATATGAATAAACGATTTAGAATGGATTTTTGGACTTCTATTACTATAATAATAGCGTTAATATTCGCTTTATTTTTAGTCTATCCTTTATTTTCTTTGTTTATAAGCAGTTTTAAAAATCCCGAAACCGGAGCTTGGACTTTAGATAATTTTCTCAAATTTTTTAGCAGAAAATATTATTATCAAGCGCTTGGAAACAGTTTTTTGGTAACTATATGCGTTACCATATTGGCGATACTTTTGGGAACTCCTATGGCATATTTTATGAATGTATATAAAATAAAAGGGAAAACTTTTTTACAAATTCTCATTATCATATCTATGATGTCGCCTGCGTTTATAGGTGCATATTCATGGATACTTTTACTTGGGCGAAGCGGAGTTATAACAAAGTTTTTTGCAAATTTTGGAATAACCACTCCTACTATATACGGTTTTGGCGGAATACTTTTAGTTTTTACTCTTAAATTATATCCTTTTATATTTATGTATGTTTCCGGCGCATTGAGTAAAATAGATGTTTCGCTTATGGAAGCTGCCGAAAGTTTAGGATGTTCGCCTTTTAAAAAAGTGGCTACTATAGCCGTTCCTTTAATAACTCCAACTATATTGGCGGGAGGATTATTGGTGTTTATGAACGCGTTGGCTGATTTTGGAACTCCTATGCTTATAGGGGAAGGATTTAGAACTATGCCTACAATGATATATTCTGAATTCGTAAGCGAAGTTGGAGGAAACGCTAACTTTTCGGCATCTATGGCAAGTATAATGGTATTCATAACCGCTATGATGTTTATTGCTCAAAAATATTTCGTTAATAAAAAATCATTTACTATGAGTTCTATGAATCCGATAAAACCTAAAGAAATAAAAGGAATAATGTCTATATTTGTTCATGTATTTTTATACTTAATAGTATTTTTATCGATAATACCGCAAATTACCGTTATATATACTTCTTTCTTAAATACAAATAGAGCGGTATTCGTAAAAGGATTTTCTTTCGACAGTTATATTACTATCTTTTCATCGCTTGGAACTTCGATAAAAAACACATACCTTTTCGGGTTAATAACTATATTTATAATAGTTATAGTGGGAATGTTTATAGCGTATATATCAATTAGAAGAAGAAATATACTTACAAATATAATAGATACTATTACTATGTTTCCTTACATAATACCGGGTTCGGTTTTGGGTATAACTTTACTTTTGGCTTTTAACAAACCGCCAATTATATTGAGCGGAACAGCAACTATAATAATCGTTTCTTTGGTTATAAGAAGAATGCCTTATACTTTAAGGTCGAGTTCTGCTATACTTTATCAAATAAGTTCGAGTATGGAAGAGGCTTCTATAAGTTTGGGAGCTTCGCAGGTTAAAACTTTCTTTAAGATAACCGCAATGATGATGCTACCCGGAGTTATGTCTGGCGCTATTTTAAGTTGGATAACCGTAATTAACGAATTAAGTTCTTCCGTAATATTATACACGGGAAAATCGAGGACTATGGCTGTTTCTATTTATCAAGAAGTTATAAGGGCAAGTTATGGAACAGCGGCGGCGTTATCGACCATACTTACAATATCCACTATCGTATCTCTTATAATATTTTTCAAATTAACGGGTAAAAAAGAAGTTAGTTTATAATATAATTTTATTTTATCAAAAATGGATATTATTTTTATTTTAATAATAATTTTCTACTTTATTATATTTAATTTTTATGTTATTATTTAGTTTTAATAAAGTGTTTATAAAAATTATGAACTGCATTATATATTTATTTTTAATTTAAGGAGATTATTCAATAATGAGTGCGATGGACATTGTATTTAAATTAATATTCGGTTCTAAATCTCAAAACGACGAGAAAATATTGAAACCTATAGCCGAAAAAACTTTATCGTTTGAAGAAGGTATAAAAAAATTAAGCAACGAAGAACTTGCAAGTAAAACTAAAGAATTTAGAGAAAGAGTTGAAAAATATATCGGATGTAAAACCGAAGAGCTTGATTTAACTATTGAAGAAAATAATAAAAAATTGCAAACCGTATTGGGAGAAATTTTACCCGAAGCTTTTGCTGTAGTTAGAGAAGCGAGTATAAGAACTACGGGAATGAGGCATTTCGATGTTCAAATTATGGGCGGAGTAGTTTTGCATCAGGGAAGAATAGCGGAAATGAAAACGGGAGAGGGAAAAACTCTTGTCGCTACATTGGCTGTATATTTAAATGCTTTAACGGGACTCGGAGTTCATGTGGTAACCGTCAATAATTATCTTGCAAAAAGAGACGCCGAATGGATGATGCCTATATATTCTATGCTTGGAATATCGGTTGGAATATTGGACGATACGAGACCGCATTCGCAAGAAAGAAGAGAGGTTTATGCAAGAGATGTGGTTTACGGGACTAACAATGAATTTGGTTTCGATTATTTAAGAGACAATATGGTAATAAGAAAAGAGGATAAAGTTCAGAGGAAATTTTATTATGCGATAGTGGACGAAGTCGACAGTATATTGATAGACGAAGCCAGAACTCCTCTTATAATATCTGGTCCTGCGGAAAAAAATATTAAAATGTATTACGAGATAGACAGAATCATACCTTTATTAAATCAAGCCGAAACGAACGAGAGAATGCGAGAAATTGCCGGGACGGGAGATTATATATTGGACGAAAAAGATAAAAATGTTTATCTTACCGAAGAGGGAGTTCATAAAGTTGAAAAACTTTTAAATATTGAAAATCTATACGGAGCGCAAAGCAGCACGATAGTCCATCATGTAAATCAGGCTTTGAAGGCGCATAAAGTTTTTAAAAAAGATGTTGATTATATGGTAACGGACGGAGAGGTTTTAATCGTAGACGAATTTACCGGACGCGTTTTGGAAGGAAGACGATATAGCGACGGACTCCATCAGGCTATAGAGGCGAAAGAAAAAGTATCGATACAAAACGAGTCTCAAACCTATGCCACGATAACTTTTCAAAATTATTTTAGAATGTATCCGAAATTGTCCGGTATGACGGGAACGGCGGAAACCGAGGCTGAGGAATTTTATAAAATATATAAATTGGATGTAGCCGTAATACCGACTAATAAACCTGTTAGTAGAGATGACTTGTCGGATAAAATATATAGAACTAAAAAAGCCAAATTTGAATCTTTGGCAAAATATATAAAAACTCTTCAAGATGAAGGAAAGCCCGTTCTTGTGGGAACCGTATCGGTAGAGATGAACGAAGAATTATCTAAAATATTTAAAAGATATAAAATAAGGCATGAAGTGTTAAACGCCAAAAATCACTCGAGAGAAGCGTCCATAATAGCGCAGGCTGGAGAACCCGGAGCCGTCACTTTGGCTACCAATATGGCAGGAAGAGGAACGGATATAGTTTTGGGAGGAAATCCCGTAGCCAAAGGAGTTAATGAAATAGAGCAGATTCTAGTTTTGATGAGAGATAAGGCGTTTAAAGAGAGAGACCCGTATAAAAAAGAAGAGTTAACGCAAAAAATAAAATTTATAGACCTTTATAAAGAGGCTTTCGTAAGGTTAGTAATATCGGGGAAAACTGAAGAGGCAAAAGAAATTGCCGAAAAAAATAATATATTGGAAATGATTGAAAAAATAGAGAGAATAATTCAAATCAATGAAAAATCCAAAACCGATAAAGAAAAAGTATTATCCGTAGGAGGACTTCATGTGGTTGGAAGCGAAAGACATGAAGCGCGACGAATAGACAATCAATTGAGAGGGCGAAGCGGAAGACAGGGCGACCCGGGTTTAAGCGTATTCTATTTATCGTTAGAAGACGATTTGATGCGACTATTCGGAGGCGAGAGAGTTTCGAGTATGATGCTTGCAATGGGTATGGGAGAAGAGGAAGAACTCGGACATAAATGGCTTAATAAATCTATAGAAAACGCTCAAAGAAAAGTCGAGGGCAGAAATTTCGACATAAGAAAACATTTGCTCGAATACGACGATGTTATGAATCAACAGAGAATGGCGATTTACTCGGAGAGAGATTATATACTTTATTCGGAAAATATATCAAAGAGAATAGAGGAGATAATATCGGATGTTGCGGAATCTACAATAAAAAATATAAGCGAGAATAAACATATAAATCCTATAGAAATAATAAAATGGTTTAACAGTTATTCTATAGGTATAGATGAAGAAGCGGCTAATAAAGCCGTAGAGGGAGGAATAGATAACGCCATAAAAAATATAACGAATTTACTTATCGAAACTTATAGAAAAAAAGCGACTATGGTCGATGAAAAAGTTTTTAGAGAAGTTGAAAAAAATATATTTCTTTCGGTAATAGATAATAGATGGAAAGACCATTTATTTTCTATGGACGGTTTAAGAGAAGGAATAGGTTTGAGAGGATACGCCGAAAAAAATCCGCTTACGGAATACAAATTGGAAGGCTATAAAATGTTCGTCTCCACTATGAATACAATATATAACGAGCTTGTCAATTTGATAATGAGAGTTAGAATAGTTCCTAATGCGTTTAATATTGGCGAAAGGGAGAGCGCTTTTGACGGCGGAGTTGAAGAAAAAGGAAATATAAGCGCTATGGATAATAATATGCAAGGAAAACCTAAAATAGGACATGCTCAAATTAAAATGACGAATAAAATAGGAAGAAACGACCCTTGTCCTTGCGGAAGCGGTAAAAAATATAAATATTGTCATGGAAAAGAAAAAAGAGAAAAAATTGATAATGTAAATAATAATTCTGGTGCGGCTTAAATTTAAATAATTTATAAAAAATATAAGGGCATATTTTTTTATATACGCCCTTTATTTTTGATTTTTATTTTATTATATTTTTATTTTGAGACGAATGTTATTCTTTTATTTAAGAATTTTTTATTTTCTATTTCGTCCACAAAAGCGATTGCGTAATCGGCATAACTTATAGCACTTTCTCCTTTGGAGTTAAAGCATAATTCATCGTTTTCTCCTATGTTATATTCTCCCGTTTTCTTTCCGTCAGCTTGAAAATCAGCCGAAGGCGAAACATAGGTCCATAAAACATTGTTCTTACCTTTTAATATATAAAACGCTTTATTGGAATTTTTAGCTAAATTTATCCAATCTTTTGGAAAATCAGGACTATCGATTAAAATCATGGTATGCTCTTTATTTACGAATAAACTTGCCGCTCCCCCGACAACCATTAATCTGATATTCGTGTCCGATAATATATCGCATAAATGATTCATTACTTCAGCATGTTTAGGAAGTTCTTTTTCTTCCCATATTCCGAAAGCGCTTACGACTGTATCGAAATCTTTTAAATCATCTTTCTTTAAGTCAAATAAATCTTTTTCAATAACTTTAACTTTTGAATCTGAAAGTTTGGATTTGTCTCTTACTATCGCCGTTACATCCAAATTTCTTTTTAAAGCTTCTTCCATTATTAGTTTTCCGGCTTTGCCCGTAGCTCCTATTATAGCTATATTCATTTTTTATCTCCTTGTTTTTATTTAATTTTTTATCTTTTATATTGAAAAAATATATTTGCAAATATATTGTAATATCTATTATTACAATATATTTTAAACTATTTTAATTGTAATGTCAATATTTACAATTAAATTTTTGTCTATATTTTTTCAATTTTTTATTGGAATTTATACAAATTATTGTATAATTTGTATAATCATCGAGATTTTGGAACAGTTTAATGAAAATAAGTTCGAGGTTTACCATAGCCGTTCATACTCTTTTATGCATATTGTCGTTTGAAGATAAAAAAATAACATCAAATTTTTTGGCGGAAAGCATAAATGTTAATCCCGTCATAATAAGAAATATTTTAATTCAATTGCAAAAAGCAAATATCATAACCGTAAGAAGAGGGACGGGCGGAATATCTATAAATAAAAAAGCGAAAGATATAACTTTACTCGAAATATTCGAAGCTGTTGAAAGTTTGGACGGAAAATTATTCTCATTTCATAAAAAACCAAATCCTAAATGTTCCGTTGGAAAAAATATAACTAAAATATTACAGCCGAAATTAGATAATATTCAAAAAGTTATGGAAAACGAATTGAAAAAAATCACTTTAAAAGATATTTTCGATAGTCTAAAAAAGAATATGGAATAATTATTTGTTAAATTAAAAGCCCAATGCGTTAAACATTAGGCTTTAATTAATATGAATTTGAATTTATTTTCAAAAATTTAACTTTATTTTACCGACAAATATTTGTCTATGCCGTAAGCCGCTCTTTTACCGTCTCCTATCGCCAAAATAACCGTAGCCGCTCCTCTTGCAGCGTCTCCTCCGGCAAATACGCCTTCCATAGAAGTTTCTCCGGTTTCTTCGTCTATAATATAAGTTCCTTTTTTTGTTATTTTAAGTTCTGGAACTTTTCTTGCAATCAAAGGGTTAGGAGTCGTTCCTATAGCTATAACAACAGCGTCTACTTCTATATCTTCTATTTTACCTTCAACGGCGACTGGTTTTCTTCTTCCGTCTTCGTCCGCTTCTCCCAATTCCATAACCTGCGTTCTTATAGATTTTACATTATCGTTTTCATCGCCCATAATTTCCAAAGGCGCTCTTAAGAATCTAAATTCCACTCCTTCTTCCATAGCATGATGAATCTCTTCGAGTCTTGCCGGAAGTTCTTTTTCCGTTCTTCTATAAACTATATAAACCTTTTCGGCTCCGAGTCTAACTGCCGTTCTGCATGCATCCATAGCGACATTACCGCCGCCAAGCACCGCTACTTTTTTATGTCTTATAACGGGCGTGTCAACTTCTGGGAATTTGTAAGCTCCCATTAAATTAACTCTAGTTAAATATTCGTTGGCAGAATAAACTCCGCATAGATGCTCGCCTGGAACATTTAAGAAAACCGGAAGTCCCGCTCCCGTTCCTAGAAATACAGCATCATATTCTCTTCTCAATTCTCCGAAATCCAAAGATATACCAGCAACTTCGTTTATTTTGAATTTGACTCCATCTCTTTTAAGATTGTCGACTTCATGCGCCACTAATTCTTTAGGCAAACGAAATTCTGGAATACCATACATTAGAACTCCGCCTATCGTATGCAGTGCTTCCAATACGGTAACATCATAGCCCAATTTAATTAAATCTCCCGCGCATGCTAAACCAGCGGGACCGGCTCCAATGATGCATACTTTTTTACCGTTCTTTTCTACTTTTAAATCTTCATGTTCCGAATGTTTCCTTTCGTAATCTGCCACAAACATTTCCAATTTACCGATGGCAACAGGTTCGAATTTTTTACCTACTACGCATCTCTCTTCGCATTGAGTTTCTTGAGGGCATACTCTTCCACATGCAGCGGGCAAAGCGTTTGTTTCCTTAATTTTTTTAGCCGCATCTAAAAATTTACCGTCGGCAACGAGTCCTATAAATTCAGGAATCTTTACTTTAGCCGGGCATCCTTCCATACAATGAGGAACTTTGCAATCCAAACATCTTAAAGCTTCTTTAAGAGCTTGTTCTTCGGTATAACCCGTCGGAACTTCTTTAAAATCTTTTCTACGCTCTTCGGCGCTTCTAGTTGGCATTTCTTGCCTTGGTATTTCGCCTAATTTTGACCTTGGGGGCATATGTTTTCTCCTATATTATGGATATTTTTAATTAATCATTTAATCACTAGTAAATATTATACTATATTATTAAATATAATCAAGTATAAAATTATAAAATATTAGAATATTTTTTTTCTTTACAGATATAATTTTTTATCAAAAGAATTATCAAGCTTTTATAATTTTTATATTATCCAATAATTAATCGTTATTATTTTTTTATTTAAAAACATTCTATACTCCAAAAACAACATTTCCGACTTTTGTAATATTATCAATAGTTTTAGATTTTACTTTCTATGTTAATTCGTTTACTATATCAATTCTTTTAGATATTCCCGATACTATACCGGTTTACGAAATTCATTATATTTATAGATTATAAATTTACAAAATATTTTTAGCATATTTATTGTTTTGAACTGTAGCCTAAAATCTCGTAATAATATTTTTCTTATATAGTTAAGTTTAAATTATTTAAATTTTACATTTAATATTCTACTTAAAAATTATTTCTTTAAAATTATTTATTTAGTCGCAACATTAAACACCAACACTGCCAAAAGGACTATAATCAATATGGTAATTCCTCCGATTATTAAAATCCCCCATTTTAGAAACTTTATTAATCCTCTTAAAGAATTGTTCGTTATCAATATTCCGTTTTGAATGCCGTTAAGTGAGCCGACTATAACAAATAAAACGTCATCGAACCAACCGACAACAGGAATAAAATCGGGGACTAAATCGATAGGCGAGATTGCATAGATTAAAGCCAAAATAAGCGGTATCCAAGGTTGTATTTCCCATGTCGATGGTTTTGATTGTGGATTTTCATTATATTCGTTCATATGAACTCCTTATTTTTTATTTTATAAATTATTTTTCTATAATTGGAAAATTTCTTTCTGTAGTATTTACAATAAAAATTTGGTATAATAATCTCCTTTATTTTTAAAATATATTTTTATTAAAGATAATTTTATTAAGTAAATATAATTCCAAATAAATTTTAAATTATAAGTTGACTGTTTTAAAGTTATAAAATAAAAATTTAATCATAATTATGAGATTATATAATATTTAAAAATTTTGTCAATTTTTTAATAAAAAATATCAAATTAAAATGTTGAAAAATATAAAAATATAATATATACTTATGTTAACATTTGTAGGAGATTTTATGGCGAGTATAGAAAGAGATAGAGCTATAGAATTATTTAAAAAATATAATAGCGAAGAATCATTATTTAAGCATGCATTGTCGGTCGAAGCGGTGATGAGATATTTTGCAAGAAAAAACAAAGAGGATGAAGACGAATGGGGTATGGTTGGTTTGTTGCATGATATGGATTATGAAATGTATCCGAACGAACATTGTGTTAAAGTTAAAGAAATATTGGAAAAAGAAAATTTGCCCAAAAGTTTTATTAGAGCGATTCAAAGTCATGGTTTTGAAATATGCGTGGATATAGAGCCTATAAGCGATATGGAAAAAACTTTATACGCCGTAGACGAACTTGCGGGATTTATAACGGCTTGCGCTTTGGTTCGCCCTTCTAAAAGCGTGGAAGATATGGAAGTTAAATCAGTTAAGAAAAAATTAAAAAATAAAAATTTCGCCGCAAAAGTCGATAGAGATATTATTAGCAAAGGAGCGGAAAGGTTGGGAATATCTTTGGACGAATTGATAAAAGAAACTATCGCCGCTTTGATTCCTGTGCAAGAAGAAATAGGACTTGAAAAAATTTCATAAATTATACGAGTTGGATTATGGGGAAAATAAAAATACTTACTATAGTTGATATGCAAAACGATTATATGGAAGGCGGTCCTATGGCTGTTAAAGGAGCGAGCAAATTAATTCCTACTATAAACGAACTTATAAAAAACGGAGAATATGACGCAATCATAGCCACACAAGATTGGCATCCTTCGAATCATATTTCTTTTGCATCGACTCATGATAAAGAGCCTTTTTCAAAAATAAAAGTTATGGACAAAGAAACGGGAGAAGAAGAAATTTTAACTTTGCTTCCTCGTCATTGCGTGGCAAGAACTTACGGTTCAGCAATAGTCGAAGGGCTTAAAAAAAAGAAAGATTATATATATGTTCAAAAAGGCGTGGATGCGGACGACGAAGGGCTTTCGGGTTTTTCTTATATGCATAAAGATTTTATAGATGTTGCAAGAGAAAATAAAGAAGTTTTAATTTTTGATTTTGTGGGAGTGGCTTTAGACGGTTGCGTTTATTATACAAGTAAGGATACGGCGGAATATGTGGCTTCTATTAAAGCCGAGTATTTGGTTAATATAAATGTATTGGAATATGCATGCGTAGCCGTTAATCCCGAAAATGTTGAAAAATTATATTCTTCGATTCCAAATATAAATATTAAAAAGGTAATGCTTTGAAATAATAAATAAATTATCAAATATAAATTAAAGATGTATAAATATAATAAAAGGAAATATGATAAAAAAAAGCTATAAAACTAAAAGATTATTATTAATTCAGCCTAATATGGATATGGCTCCAGAAATAGTTAACTTTTATTTAAGAAATAAAAATTTCTTTAAAGAATACGACCCTTTAAGACCAGAATCTTTTTATAATTTGAATACTCATAAAAAAATCGTTAAGCAAGAATTGGAAGAGACAAAATTCGGCAGAATGTTAAAATTTTGGATTTTTAAAATAGAGGATAAGAAAAGAATAATAGGAATGATTAGTTTTACAAATATCGCCAACTCTTCGTTTTTATCGACTACGGTTGGATATAAATTAGATAAAGAAGAATTAAAACAAGGTTATATGATTGAGGCTTTGAGAGCGGCTATAGTAATAATTTTTAAAGAATTAAAACTGCATAGAATAGAGGCGAATATAATGCCCCATAACAGACCTTCTATGAATTTGGCAAAAAAATTGGGATTCGAATACGAAGGACTTGCAAAAAAATATTTGAAAATAAACGGAAAATGGGAAGACCATATACATATGACAATACTAAATAAAGACGAAGTATAATAATCGTTTATTATTAGGATTTATTTCCTGCAAAAATAAATTTAATAAAGTTAACATACACGAATAACACAAACGCCACAGCTATTATAGTTTCTATTAAAACCAAAGGTTGTAAATACTGCATAGGATGTCCCAGTTTATCCGCTAAAGCAATTGCCTGTTTTAAAGCGATGGCGGTAATAACGAACGGGAAAGTAAACGATGCAAAACTTGGATAAAACGGCGACTTAATATATTTAATAGATTGCGCTAATGCAAATATATAGAGAATAGTAGAAACTATAAGCATTACGACTAAAAAAATATATGATTTTTGCGCTATTGATTGCACATAACCTACTATGCATAAACTCACGGGCGCTGCGTATATGCATATAATTGGCTTTGCAGGTTCTGGTATATCTTTGTATTTTATATATCTAACGCTAACTAAAACCAATAATAAAATAAGAGACACGAATCCAAACCAAAAACAAATCGTTCCTATTATTAGTCGATTGTAAACAGGTGCCGTAACAGACGCTACCACTATTCCAACATATACTATGTAATAGCTTGCAAATACTTTTTTTATATCGAGTTTAAATATAAATTTTATTGTAAAATATATTATAAGCGTTATATGTAAAACGATTGCAATAAGCCATATATAATACGATACTTGCCCTATAATATGTTTTATGTAAGTGGTAAGTAGCATAATTGCCATAGGAAAAGTTGCCGAAATAGATGCCATTATGGGATTTTCCATGTCTTTTTTTACATCTTTAAAATAAAAAATCAATTTGAGTATTGCAAGTATAAGTAGAAATCCAGCAAATATTCCACAAATATATCTTATATTTTCCGAATAATTTTGAAGCAAATTACCAAGGGCGGCTACTCCTAGTATAAGCCCGCAAATAGGTATTGGAATTTTTTTTATTATATCTTTCATGTTTTTTAATCTCCTAATATAATTTTTAATTATACTTGATAAACAACCGCCACTTACGAAACGGTCGTTTATCAAGAGATATTTTTTAAATATCCTCAATCCTTCTTCTCTCGCATGGTTCATTAATGTCGTCTATATTTTTTATGCCAAGTTCTCTAGAAATTATTTCAGCTACCTTCCAAGCGCAAAGTCCCGTATAATAAATGCATTGTTCTTTATGTTCGCCCTGTCCCATATCAAATTCTTTGGTTAAAATTCTACAGCAAATTGCATTTTTACCGTTATGGGCTTTGAACCATTCATGAAGTTCATGCGTTAATTCCATACACTTTATGCTTTTTGGGTCTTTTGGTCCTTTCTGTTCCGTTCTTCCAAAAAACATTCCAAGCGCCAATATGCCTCCATTTAAAGCGCCGCACATACACCCCGACCTTCCCGCTCCAACAGCCATACCAGATGCCATTGCGATAACTTCGTCGGATACATCGAGTTTTAATGCATCTTTTATAGTGCTTACAAGCGCTTCACAACAATAGTATCCGCCTTTATATCTTTTATCGGCTTCTCTTTGAATTGCCCTTGGGCTTATTTCTGTTGCTCCTATGTTCATTTTGTTCTCCTTAAAATTAAATTTAAAATAAAAAATTATAATATTATGCTGTTTTTAATATAGTTTTTATTTATAAATAAAAATAAAATTCGCTGTAGAAATTTCAAATACTGTTTATAGAAATAATTAGTTGCAAATATATAGCTTTGCTTTGCTTTGCTTTGCTTTGCTT
>CAZUEE010000060.1:0-13842 GCA_964619175.1 uncultured Brachyspira sp.
AATAAAAATTCATTGAAAAAAATTATATTTAATTATATTCTATAAGCATATTATAATTTCAAAAAAGGTTTAATCATGAAAATTTGGAAAGGATTACTTAGAGAATATAAATCTTATTTGCCGATAAACGATAAAACTCCGCTTATAACTTTGAACGAGGGAAACACTCCTTTGATAAAAGCTGAAAAAATAGGAAAAAAACTTGGCAATATAGAATTATATTTTAAATATGACGGATTAAATCCGACCGGTTCTTTTAAAGATAGAGGAATGGTAATGGCTGTGGCTAAAGCTCTGGAAGAAGGTTCTAAAGCCATAATGTGCGCTTCTACGGGAAACACATCCGCATCTGCCGCCGCATACGCCGCAAGGAGCGACATTCAATGCATAGTTCTAATTCCCGATGGAAATATAGCATTAGGAAAATTGGCTCAGGCTTTAATGTATGGAGCTAAAGTTATAGCGATAAACGGAAATTTTGACGACGCTTTAAAATCGGTTATAGATATTACTAATAATTATCCGATAACTCTAGTCAATTCAATTAATCCTTACAGACTTCAAGGACAAAAAACTTCCGCTTTTGAAATATGCGATGCTCTGGGAAAAGCGCCCGATTATTTGGCTATACCCGTAGGAAACGCGGGGAATATATCGGCTTATTGGATGGGTTTTAAAGAATATAAAGATAAAAATATAGTTTCAAATACTCCTAAAATGATAGGTTTCGAGGCAGAAGGTTCAGCCGCTATAGTAAAAAATAAAATCATAGAAAATCCGCAGACTTTGGCTACGGCGATAAAGATAGGAAATCCCGCAAGCTGGAAACTAGCCGTTAATGCTGCAAACGAATCGAAAGGTTTTATAGATTCCGTAACGGACGACGAAATACTCGAAGCTTATTCTATGCTTTCAAAAGAAGAAGGAATATTTGCGGAACCGGCGTCGGCGGCATCTTTGGCTGGAATCATAAAAACTTATAAAGCGGGAAAATTAAAAGAAGGCGATGTTATAGTTTCCGTTCTTACGGGCAACGGTTTGAAAGACCCAGACAACGCTATAAAAATATCCGCCGCTCCGATAAAAGTTGAAAATAATATTGAAGAGATAAGAAAAGTTATCGGAATATAGCAGCTCACAAATTTTTATTATTTGTTATATTATTAAATTAGAAATTAGAGAAGCTTTATTTCCCAATATAAAAACTTCCAAAATTTTAAATCGATTAGTAATTTTGTTTAATAAGAAATAAATTTAGAACATATTCTATAAAAAATTATAGAAGTAATGGATATGCAAAATATTTCATCCAAATATATAAAAAAATATTTGACGGATAATTACAGAAATATTAAAATAGATATTTTAAAAAGCTCGCCTAATATTCACTCAAAAATAAAATCAATGAAACAAAAAGATTATAGATAATTTGAAATTATATGTATTTTATAATAATATTTGTATATAATTAATTGAATATAAATATTATCAAGGAAAATACTATATGATGAAAAGAAATAAAAAACTTGTAACATTCAAAATTCCCGCAACGAGCGCTAATATAGGTTCGGGATTCGACAGCGTGGGACTCGCTTTAAATTTATATAACGAAATTCAAATTTACCACAACGATGGTTCGAAAAAAATAGAATTTGAAATTTACGGCGAAGGAGAAAACGAAATATCGAAAAAAGACAATATGATATATTCTGCGATGAAACTCGTTTTCAAAAAATTAAAATCAAAACCCGATAAAGGCTATATCGTAAAATGTATAAACAAAATTCCGCTCTCTGGCGGACTCGGAAGCAGTTCGGCTGCTATTGTCGGAGGATTGCTCTCGGCAAATTATATGCTTGGAAATAAATTAACCATAGAAAAAGATATTTTAAATATGGCAGTTCAAATAGAAGGACATCCCGATAATGTTGCTCCAGCCATACTCGGAGGAATAATTTCCGGAGTAGTGAAAAAAAACGAAGATTTTAAATATATAAAAATAAAACCGCCTAAAAATTTAAAGGCTGTAGTTTCAATTCCGAATTTTTATTTAAGCACGAAAATAGCGCGAAATATTTTGCCTAAAGTTATAAAAAGAGAGGATGCAATATTTAATATTTCAAGGGCGGCTATGCTCACTGCGGCTTTATTTTCATATAGACTCGATTTGCTCGAAATTGCCACCGAAGATAAAATTCATCAAGATTATAGAGCGAAATTTATTCCAAATTTATATGAATTATTTAAAGAAACTAAAAAAGTAGGCGCGTATTCCGTGACTATTAGCGGAGCCGGTTCTTCGATACTCGCTTTAGTAAAAGACGACAAAGATATAATAAATAAAGTTTCAAAAACTATGCAATTAAGTTTTAAGAAAAAAAATGTCGAATCGATTATAAAAGTTTTAAATATTCCGTCAAAAGGTGTGATTATAACTTAATAATTTAACGGTATAATCTCTTTTATTATATTAGGATATTTTATCTCTTCTATTTTTTTGATTTTTGACTCAAACTCCGTCAAATAAATTTTAATCGGGCTTATTTGTTTTCTTATATATTCTATAACTTCCACAGAAATAAAAACATCGCTATTGACATTTATGACTATAAAAGGAGTTTTAAAACCTATTTGATGAAGAAGTCCTATTTGTTCCAAACATGAATGTATAATATTCGAATCGTATTTTGCTATCGGTATTATTTGCTTTTCAATCGTTATATCAGATATTAAATCGATAAAATTATAATTTTCTTTTATCGGCGAATATAAACTTAAAGATTCTAAAATCATATAATCGTAATAGTCGCCATTTTCGTATATTAAATCGTTAATATCCTTTTGCTCGATATTTTTTTCGTTTTTATCTATACTGTGAAGAGGAGATATATTTCCGTTTGTGGCATAAGAAACGAATATGTCGGAAGCGTTTAAATTCGTAGTTTTTTTTATATATTCGCAATCGAATAATTTACCGTCTTTAACTTCCATTACGAAAGGTTTATAATAACATACTTTTTTACCCAATATTTTTAGAGAAGACGCTATATGAGACGCCAAATAAGTTTTTCCCGAGTATTTAATATCCGACACTATGCAAAAAATTTTCATTATACCGCCCTTCGATTGAATTTATTATTTATCAATTTTATATTAAATATTTTTAGCACTTATTTTAAATTTATACGATTCTTTTTCGTTAGGTTTCAAATTAATTTTTTTCAAACAAACTATTGTAGAATTTTGATAATTCATTTCAAGTTTATCAACAGCATCCGAAATCGTATAATTCGGCATATATAAATAATTTGTATTATTTTCGCATTCCATCGATATTTTTATTTTTATATACGATTCGTCTACCATACCAAAAACTTTCCCTTCGTATTCTCCGACTTTAGAAAGATTTTCCGATATTTTTTTCCCATCTCCGATATAATATCTATCTTTTTCGTATCCTGCAAGCAAAGTAATATTATTCTCCATAGCATAAACGAATTCAACTTCTTCTTCCGATTTGTTTTCTATAACGGCTTCAAGCGAAAAGCCTCCTACGATATTTATTATATATTTTTTTGTAAGGCTGATATTTTTTCCGTTAATTTTTCCTTCTTTATTGAATATTATCGTGACAAAATCTTTGTCGAATTTATTTTCTATTATTTTATAATACGATTCAAAGAAATCGGAATTCTCCTCATATTGCAATAATTGAAATTCCTCCGCACTAGGCATTTTATTTAGAAAATGGTCGATTGCAAAAACTTTTTCATTTTTGTCAAAAACCAAATATTTTGCGATTTTTTCATCTACATTTTTTGCAATTTCATGAATCGAAACATGTCCTTCGTTTTGATTTGCGTCGTTAGTATTTCGCATAGCCGATATATGATAAGCCTCTTCTCTCCTTCTTAAAGCGTCTATTAAATTAATAGGATTTTCTTTTTTCAAATCCCATTCTATCAAAGAACCTCCCAAAGTATGAAGTATTAAAGTTTCTTTTTCGGAAGATACGATTATCTCGTCTCTGCCGTCCATATCGAAATCGGTTTCTTCCTCTATAAAATAATTTTTCCCGTAAATGTTTTTTTCAGATATCGAAATAGATTTTATCAAATTAGAATATGTGGAATGTCTCAAATTATTTAAATAGAGTCCTCCGAAAGTTCCATGCCAATATGGACAATTGCATTGCCCTTGTAATAAATAGTCTAAAGCCTTTTCTTTTTCCTCATCGCTTTTGTTTTCTTTATTTTTACTCTTTTCTTTATGGATTCTCTCAAACTCTTCAAATATATTCGAAGCCTGAATCATTCTTTTATTCATCCTGTTGCTTTCTGAATATTTTGAAAAATAATTTCTCCAAAAACCGCCTCTCATAAATCTTGTAATAATTTCGTTTTCATTAGATTTTTTTAATTCTTCGAGTCTTAAATGAAATTCGTCTTGCAATTTTGCAGGCAATACCCAAGTAAGCATCTCCTCGTAAGAGCCGGTCGGAATATATATTTTTGAAATTGGAGGATATTTTTTTATATATTCGCTATAAGTCGTAGTTTTTATAATATCTTTTTCTTTGCTTAAAGCCTCAAAAAATTTTTCAAGCCATTTGTTTTCGTAAACCCATTTTTGAGTGCCTGGCCAATCTCCGTATTTTTCACCATCGTCATGCAAAACCACTACTCTATCACCGTCTTCTGTTGCAATTGATTTTAAATATTCTATTGATTTTTCAACTTCTCTAAACGGTATCAAATAACGAAGTTCTTGAGAAATTGGAAATACATTTAATTTATAATTTTCGTTGTCCGTTATAAAATATCCGTAAATATTTGTGGTATCGATTCCCGTAGGCAAAAATTGCGAATCGTCTATAATTGTATATTTGATATAATTTTTGGCAAGATTTTTAACCAAAGTAGGTTCCCAAACTCTTTCGGCAATCCAAGCTCCTTTCACTAAAAAATCGAATTTGTCCATTATATATTTATTTAATTTTTTTATCTGAATATCTTTATCTCTGTCGGGAATCGAAGGCATAATCGGTTCATAAAAAGCGCCTCCTTGAATTTCTATTCTTTTTTCTTTAATCAAATTTTTTAATTTTTCAATATGCTCAGGATGATTTTGTTCTATCCATAATAAAAGGCTTCCCGTATAATGAAAATTAAATTTTATATCTTTATATTTTTCAAGTATGTCCAAAAAAGGTTTATACGCTTTTTGATATGTGCTTTCAAATACGAAGTCGAAATTTCCAACGGGTTGATGATTATGATTGCCCAATATTAAATTTATAGTTCTCATTAAAATTACCTTTTGCTATACTAATTATTTATTAACTAAATTATAGATTATGATAATTTTATGTTAATCGAATGTTTTTGTAAATAGTAAAAAACAAGGACTCACCGCATAACGACAAGTCCTTATTCAAAACTAGTAAGATTAATTATTTTTACTTTTATATCCCTTTAGTTTGGTCTATATATTTTTCCGTATCTGAATTGCATATTTTGCATTTCTATAGCATAAGGTCTGTAATTCTTCCACAAGTCTAAAACAAGAGTAACCTTTGACATATAGTATTCTGGTCTTTGTTCTTTAAATGGATTTTTCCATCCGTAAGCTGTGCTGATACTCGTATCGTATATTTGGAATCCATAATGTTTTCCGTCTATAACATGTCCCGTATTCATTACGATTATATCGTATTCGCTTGCTACTCTAGTTGTTCTTATAAAATATCCTTGAAGCTTATTAACTCCGTTGTTTGCCCATCCATTCATTTCTCTGGTGCTTCTAACCAACTGATAAAGTCCGGCTATAGCGTAAGTTCCGTTAACGGAGCCGCCTCTATATTGAACAATCAAACCTTGAACGAATTTCTTCGCTATATCGAAAGGTCGTTTGCTCCAGCGAATATTCAAATTATCGTCGAAGTAGAAATATGATGTTCCGCCAAAATCATCAGGATTATTTATATAAAATTCGGTTCCGTCTCGCATACCAGCTCTATGAACTACTCTTCCCCACCATTCGGATAATGATTTCGTATCGAGGTATGATAGATTAGTATATTTATAATCGCCTTCCGCTCCCACTCCGGCAAAAGGAGCATAAACTTTATACATAAAACTTGAATGCCATTTTGAAACGGTATTATCAAGATCCGGAACTACATTCGTAACATAATTTGTCACGATTTCTTCCTTATCGATATAGACATAATTCGTTTTAATTATGGTTTCGCCTTTTATGGTATTCGTATGATAATTGGTAATATAAATTTCTTTGTCCGGTAGAACTATCTCGTTAGTTATGTAAGTAGGTATTTTATTTGTAACCGTAAGTTCGTTAGTAACATAATTGGTTATAATAATTATGTTACCATTTTCGTCAACAGGTCCGGTCGGAGCATCGACTTCATAGCTTGCCATAGGCATTTGACTTCTTTTCTTACAAGCCGTAAAACTTACAACCAATACTATTGCTATCAATAAAAATAACAATGTTCTTAAACTAAGTTTTGAATATCTTTTTTGCATGAGATACCTCCAATAAAGTTAATTTATTTGGGTTTTTACCTAAACCCTACATTTATAAGATAGCAATTTTTTTTAAATAGTCAAGATTTTTTTTATTTTTTGCGATTTTTTTCAACATTTTTTTATAGAATTTAATACAATTTTATATTAATTTATCATTTATTTTATTCGGATTATTGTTAACATAATTATATTTTTCTACGGCAATATCGATTCTAGTTAAAAAATAATTTACATTTTTTAAACTTTCCGAAATCAAAAAAATTAATCTATCTTTAATATTCGATTCTCCTCTCTCGCTTATCATTAATGTTGCAGATAAAATATTTTTTAATATCGGCGCTTTTTCTTGATATTCTTTTATTATATTCGTTATTTTGTGATAATCGTTTTCGTTATAATTAAGTAAAATATTTCTAAATTCTTCCAAAATATTTTTTAATTCTATATAACCTTCTTTTATTTTTATATTATTTGAATTTGAATTATTTTTTTTGTATAATTTGTCAGCAATATTTAAAAATTTTTCTCTAATATTATCTTCGCAAAAATTTTCAATAATATCTTCTTCGAAAGAATCTATATTAATTGCATCCGATTTGATTCTTTTTATAAACATTTTAGAATATTTATTTTTTAATTCGTTAAAATATTCCATTTGGCTTTCAAAAATAAATTCTGTAGGCGGATAAAAATTTATATTCGAATTATTTTTTATCGTGTCGAAATAATAGGATTCCATAGTTTTTAATTTATTCGTTTTATTAATCGTATATTCGTATGATAATGCATGCCTGATATGTCTTTGATAATAAGGATAACTATTGTCAAAACCTATTAAAAGAACTCTATCGAAACCCGTATAATCGGCGAAATCTATCATAGTGGTAGCGACTGTATTGTAAGTTGTAAGAAAAGAAAAATCCGCAAATTTTTTTAAATATTCTATAATTCCCAAATCGGCTGTGGAAGAAAATCTAACTATATTTGCCCTGCTTTCGACAATCTTTGGTATAATTTTATTGCAGGCTATATCCATTATCAAATAAGGAAATTTATTATTTTCGTAGACAAAATCCAAAGAATTAAAAAATCCTCCGTCTACGGTTATAACGAAATCGGGAATAATGCCATGTTTACATAATACCGAATAGCTTGTGTCAACGCATATTATTATTATATTTTCTCTATAAGTTTTAATTTTTTCTATATAATTTATTAAAGTTGGACCGGGACATATAAGTAAAGCTTTCAAACCATTAAAAGCGTTTTTAAAAATCGCAATATCCGGCGATTTATTTATATATTCGATTCCTAAAATTATATTTTTAGTCCATATATTTTCAAAATACATATTCGTAAATATATTTGAAAATTCTTTTTCGATATTGTTTAATATTTCGCCGTAAAGTTTATTCGCTTTATCTTTTTCTTCTTTCATAAGAGACGGAAGCAAAACCAAATTTACTCCATTTACGATTTTATAATCTATTATTTTATTTATATAATCTATATTATCTTCGCTGTGAATAAAAAAAATATTTTCGTTTTCTATATTAAAAGTATTATAAAAAATATTGTAATAAGAATATTTAAATAAAAAAGCGTCTTCTACTATGACAATTATTTTCAAATTATCTAAAGTTTTTTCATTAAAATAATCGTTTATATTTTCTACCAAATATTTAACTATATAACCCAAACCGTAGCCGTATATAATTAGAAGATTTTTATTTTTATTTATTTTCTCAAGCGCTCTTTTACATTCGTTTTCAATATTATATTTACTATGAACAGCTCTATTGTTTTTATATGCTATAGTCAAACCGTCTGCATTTTTTTCTATTTTATAATCTTTTTTATAATATTTAAAATCTAATTCGCCCTTTTTATTATTTAATTCGTTATGCAATTTTACCGAAATATTCATGGAATTTATGATAACAAAAAAAAATATAAAAATCAATTATAAAAATTAGCCAAATTAAATTTTATTTGAAAATTAAAAATAAAGAGGACTATCTAAATTAATAGATAATCCTCTTTTAATATTAATTTTTAAGACTTTATCGTTTTCCGAAGCGAAACCCTATAGTAAAATTAGCTCCTACCGAATGATGCTGATTTATATTATAACCAGCAAATAATCTGTTTCTATCATTTTTATCAAAAAACATATACTCGTAAAAAATATCAAGCCCTATAACCAAAGCCGTTTTTTCAGTCGTGTAAATTCTATCTTCCAAAAATAAACGAACATAAGGTGAGAATGGAACTTTATTTGGTTTTATTTTGAAATCGTCAATAATCGGAATAAATTTTACGCCCGAAGCAACACCCAAAGCCAAATTAACTATAGAAGATGGATTTTTAGTTAAAACAAATTTAAAAGCTAAACCTGTATATATTCCGCCAGCATCTATTTGATTTATTTTATAATTTTCATTATTGTCTGCGATGGAAAGAGTATTTGCATCAAGCCCAAAATCGAATAAAAGCCCAAAACCTCTAAATATGCCTTTATTTATTTGGAATTCATATCCAAGCTGAAGATTTATATTTACTCTCGGCTCAAATACTTCTTTAGTTAAATCCGTCCAACTGTCGGCAAATCCCAATTTAGGCAAAAGCTCGAATTCAAAAGCTGGAAATAGCGCTAGAAATAGCTAAAAAAGAAGTTATTATAAATATTTTTAACCTCATTTTTATTTTCTCCTTAATATATGTTTAATTGATAAGATTATTATATTTAGAAAATTTGATTATTGTCAACAAATAGCGATTGACAATAATTTATAAATATTATAAATTATTTAGTAAAAATATTTGAAATATTTAATTAAAAGAATATTAATAAATTATTAAGGAAGTTAATTAATTATGGCGTCATATCCGTTGGGAATTAATACCAAAACCGGAAAACAATATAAAGTAATGATAGTAGACGATTCAAGCACAATTCGTATAGCAGAAAGAAAAATACTTCTTTCGGAAGATTTCAATGTTATGCTCGAAGCTGACGGAGCTATGTCGGCTTTGAAACAATTAAAAGAATCTGCAGACAAACCAGATATATTGATGATTGATTTTGAAATGCCTCAAATGAACGGAGTAGATTTATTAAAAAGAATAAGAGCTTTAAATTACGAGGGAAAAGTTATAGTTGTGACTTCATATACCAATAAAGGAGTATTAATGGAGTTTATAAAACTTAAAATAGACGGATATGTGGTAAAACCCGTTCAAAGACAAACTATTATAGAACATTTGGCAAAAGTTTTGGGAAGAGAAGATTATATAAAATAATAAATACAAAAATCATTTTAATTTTTAAATATTATAATATTTAAAATATTGCTATAATTACAATAAATTACAATGAATAAAAAAATAATGAAATTGCCTCAATCGGTGGCTAATCGTATAGCGGCGGGAGAAGTTATAGAAAGACCCGCTTCTATGCTTAAAGAACTTTTGGAAAATGCCGTAGATTCTGGAGCGGATAATATAGAAGTTTCGGTAGAAGAGGCTGGCATAAAAAGTATGATTGTGGAAGATAACGGCAGCGGAATAAGATTCGACGAACTTCCTCTATCGATAACTCATCATGCCACGAGTAAAATATATTCTATAGAAGATTTGGATTTTATAAATACTTTGGGGTTTAGAGGCGAGGCTTTGGCTTCGATATCGGATGTTACCAATCTGGAAATTATTTCAAAAAACGAAGACGAAAATAGCGGAGGAAAAATAATCGTAGAAGCCGGAAAAATAATCGAACATAAACCTGCGGCAGCTTCTAGCGGAACGAAAATAATAGCCAAAAATCTTTTTTTTAATATACCCGCAAGATATAAATTCTTAAAACATACGGCGAGAGAATTTTTTCTTATAAAAGAAGTTTTCGACACGGAAGCTTTGGTTTGTCCGAATATTTCGATGAAATTAAAAAATAACGACAAACTTGTAAATTCGTATTTGAAAGTAGAAAGCTTAAAAGATAGAATAGAAGATTATTTAAATGACGAGAATATATTTTCAAATCTTATAGAAATAAATATAGAAAAAGAAAATATTTCAATTTACGGTTTATTTTCAAATTCAAAAATCAGTCAATCTATACGCAAAAATAATTTTATATTTTTAAACAATCGCCCAATAGAAAATAGAACGATTTCTTACTCGATAAAAAACGCCTACTCTAACGCGATACCTAAAGAAAGGCATCCGTTTTTCTTTTTGTATATAAATGTTGATTGCAATAAAATAGATGTAAATGTTCATCCGAGCAAAAAAGAAGTTAGAATAAAAAACGAAAGGGAAATATCGGGAATAATTTATAACGAAATATTTAATAAAATTAACGAAGGCGCTTCTTTCGATTCGGTTAATATGGAAACTGACATCGATTTTACTCCGACTTTTAAAATTCAAAATTCGGAAAATTATAAAAACGATTATAAAAACGATTATAAAGACGATTATAAAAAAGAAACTAAAGAATATCAAAATTCTTATCAATTTTATCAATCTTATCAAATTAAAGAATATACTCTCGAAAGAGAATTCGGAGAATATGTAAAAGCCGTAGGACAAATATTTTCTTCGTATATAGTAGCCGAAAGAGGAAACGAAATGTATATAATAGACCAACATGCCGCTTACGAAAGGTTAAATTACGAGAGAATATATAAAACTTTAATAAACGGAAAATTGGAATACGAAAAATTATTAGTGCCATGCGAAATAGAATATAGGGATTATGAAATAGATATTTTAAATAATTATAAAGAGACTATAGAATCAATCGGAATAAAATTCGAAGCAAATTCAAAAAACAGCATAATAATAGAAGAAGTTCCGATATATATGCCGAAAAATCAAAAAATAGAAAAAATGATTAAAGATATTTTGGATATTTATATTTCAAAAGGCGAAAATAACTCTTTAGAAAAACTTATAAAACATACTTGCAGCACAATCTCATGCAAATATTCTCCAAAGGCTGGTGACAAACTTTCAAATAACGATATGCAAATTTTAATCGACTTGCTTGAAAAAGAAAATATATTGACGAATTGCCCGCATGGACGCCCGTTCGTTTTAAGATTATCGAAAGATTATTTGGATAGAAAATTTTACAGATAATTTTTATTTTAAATTAAACAGTTATTTTGAAGAAGTTTTAATATTGACGAATTTTATTTCAGAATTAACCGCTCCGTCTAAACTTCTATATTTTATGATTTCTGGAATAGTATATTTTTCTATATTAGTATATAAAATATCCGCATCGTATATCTTTGATTTTTTATTGTAATATTCTACTTTTTCAATTAATAAACTTTCTTTGCCTATAGTATAATTTACGCTATAATCTTTATCCTCGCCTTTCGCTCTTAATACTACTTTATATTTTTCTTTTTCTTCTTTTAAGTCTTCGAATATAAATTTTTCCGAAAACGAATTAAAATTTTGAGCATTTCCCACAACTGCGTAAAATCCTGTAGTTTCCAAAATTTCTTCGAATACAGAAAACATATTTCTATAAAAACCATCCACATTTTCAAGAGTCATAGTCGGTTTTGTTCCTTGGGTAAAGGAGAATTTCAATTTAATTTTATCTTTTGAAGAAGTATAATTTTTTTCGGGTATGGTAGATATTTGCATGTCTACTATTTTTCCTTCTATATATGCCTCGAAAGTTTTTGGATAAATCGAAGAATGTTTTTCTTTCATTTTTGAATACAATTCTTTAAAATTATCTTTAAGATTTGGCTCTTGCGAATAAATACATATCGGAAATAAGGCTATTATAAATATCTCTTTTACGATTTTTTTTATTATTTTTATTTTATTATTTTTCTTATTCATTTTATTTATGATATATTATTTAAATTTAATTATCAACAGTAATTTTTTACAAATTATTTTTTGCCTTTTACAAAATAATTATAATGTCGTTATAATATCAACGGCTACTTTTATCAATTCTTTGGCTTCTTTTTTAGTTTTCGCTTCCGCTATTATTCTAACTATAGGCTCTGTATTTGAACTTCTTACATGAAGCCAAGAAGTATCCAAATCGATTTTTATTCCGTCAATGGTCGTTATTTTCGGCTTTGGATATTTTGATTTTATTTTTTTTAAAAACGAAATCTCGTCTATTTTTGAAACTTCCAATTTTTCTTTTACTATTTCGTATTTTGGAATCTCGTTTACAATTTCTTTAATCGTTTTATTTTCTTTTGCCATAAGTTCCAATATTAAAGCTATTCCCAAAAGCGAATCTCTTCCGGGACTTACCGCAGGCACTATTATTCCTCCGTTGCCTTCTCCTCCGAAATATAAACGATTTTTAACCACATGGGAAGAAACATTTATTTCCCCTATTTTTGTCCTCTCCACAGAATAGCCTTTTTCTTTTCCCAAATCGTCTATCATTTTAGAAGTCGATAAATTAACCGCCGCATTTCCTTTGCCTACACTCCATAAATATTTTGCGCATAAAGCCAAAGTGTATTCTTCGCTTACTATAGTTCCGTCATTTAAAACTATAGCCAATCTGTCGGCGTCTGGGTCTTGAGTAAAACCTATATCTACTTTATTTCTTTTTACCAAACCAGAAAGACTCTTCATACTTGTCGCAGAAGGTTCGGCTATATGAGAGAATTTGCCCGTATGTTCTTTATTTATCGAAATTTCTTTTACTCCCAAAGCTTTTAATAATTTCGGAGTCGCAAATAAACCCGTTCCATTGACATAATCGCATGCAACCTTAAAATTACGCTTTTTTATTTTATCGACATCTATAAATCTGACTATTCTTTTAATATGCTGTTCTATAGCATCTTCGATTTTTTGACAACTTCCCGTTTCCAAAGCTTTGACGAATCTCGAGGATTTTTTATCGTAAAGTTTATTAAGCTCTTCTACCGATTTTTCATCCAAAAATTTTCCGCCATGTCCTATTAGTTTTAAAGCGTTCCATTCTATCGGATTATGACTCGCAGAAACCATTATACCGCCATGCAATTTCAATTTTTCAACCATATATAAAGCGGTCGGGGTTGGAGTTATTCCGATATCTATAACATTTATACCCGAAGCCGTCAATGTCGATATTACCGCTTTTGCTATAGTCTCTCCCGTTATTCTCGTGTCTCTTGCAACCAATATTTTTGCTTTTTTCGGAAAAAGACAGGCGAAAGCCGATGTATAATCTACTACAGTTCTTATATTTAAATCGTCTCCTATTATTCCTCTTATTCCAGATACGCTTATTTTTAACATT
>CAZUEE010000061.1:0-13306 GCA_964619175.1 uncultured Brachyspira sp.
TTATATATTTTGAAAGAGAGGCGGACAAATATTTTGAATTATACAAAAAAAGTTCGCTCCACATATCGGCGTCTATAGTTCCCACTCTCGTATGGTCGCCCAAACTGTTTCCCTCATAACCTAAAGATTCTAAAAACTGATTATGATTTACTATAGAACATGCTATTATATGCATAAGCTGACTCGTGAAAGCTATCATATAATCATGTTTTTCTGCAGTGGAGAAAATAATTTTTTTGCATCCGATATCTTTAGACAATCTCTCTATTTTTTTTATATCTTCTTTTTTGGCTTTATCGTTTGCGACTATTATAGCGTTTGAACTTTCAAATAAACTTTCTGCAGAATTAATATATCCTCCTTTTTCTTTTCCAGCCATAATATGAAGTCCGACATATTTTTTATTTGAAACTAAATTAAAAATATCTTTTTTAACCCCGCAAAAATCTGACAATATTTTTTTATCGTCTATCAAATCTTTATATTTTTTTATTATATCTAAAGCTACGGAAGGAAAAGCGCAAATCATAATAATATCTGCAAAATTAAAAGCTTCTTCTATGTTTGAATAATTATAAAAACCTCTTTCTATATATTTGTCTTTCAAAGCCGATTCAATATTTTTTTTATTTTTATCCAACGCCCATATTTTATAACGATTTTTTTTAGAATTTTTATTTGATTTTTTATTTTCTTTTTTCAAAGATTTAACGAGAGAACCGCCCATTAATCCAAGTCCGATAACGAATACATTTGTCATAACGATTTCCTATTTTTATATTTTAAAACGAAATTTATAAAAAAACAATATAATAAAAATATATTATTAAACTATTGATTTATAGTCATAATATAATATTATATTATAAAAAATATATTATAAAAAAGTTTATATTTTAAATCGAATTTAACGCGAGTATAACAAAGTGAAAAAAGGTAATTTTAAATGTTCGGCAAATAAAGTGAAAAAGTCGAATATAAAAAAGATATCAACAAAATCAAAAAATATAAATAATATTTTTATATCTTTCGTAATAATAATTTTAATATTTATAATTTCAATTTACTTTTTAAATATTTTTAGTAAAAAAACAATTGATATAAATGTTCAAGATGAAAACGGACTTACGATAATTATGCATGCTCTTATAAACGAAGACAATAAATTAAGCGATAACGATATTAAAAAATTATTAATTCAAAACAGAGATAATATAGATTACGATATAGTAGACGAAAATGAAAGAACTTTGCTTATGTTTGCAGCGTCTTATGGAGATAAAGATATAATAAACGAAATCGTCAAATATGGAAACGGAATAGACAAAACCGACATTAACGGACAAACCGCTTTGCATTTGGCTGTTCGGTATAATAAATACGATTCGGTTAAAGAGCTTATCAGATTAAATGCAAATCCAAATATAAAAGACAACGATTCTCTAACTCCGATTGATATAGCCGAATTCGAAGGGTATGAAGATATATACGAATTTTTAAGCGGTATTAATTGAACATGCCAATTATCAGCATAATTATGAGTTTTATAAACATTAAGGCAAATAAAGAAAATATATTTCCAATAAGAAGTATTTTATTAACTTTTTCTATTAGTTTATAATTCAATTCTTCCATATAATCTCCCACTGTCGTTCGCTCGTATAATTTTCCATCTTTAGTATATTCTCCGCCAAGTTCTATATCTAAAGAACCGGCTATAGCGCATTCCAAAATAGATTTGCTGTCTTTACCGTCTTTTTTTAAAATCGAAAAAGAATTTTTAAATCTGCATTTCAAAAATAAAGCAGAAAGCGAATAAAACAAAAAAGAAAATAGAGAAAGAATCATATTTATAATAAAACAAATTTTGACAAGAAATATTTCAAATAATTTTTTATTTTTATTTTCGTCTATAATGACTTCGTTTTTTGATAGAGAATAAATGGCTTTATACAAAAAACAAATTGGCGCTCCGCCGAAAACAAAAAGTATCGACAAATATATCGAATTTTCAGACAAAGTTATAGTAGAATATTCTATAGTTCTTTTTATAATAGTTTCTTCTTCAATGTTATCCGTATCTATATTTAAATTTTCCTTTAATATCTCTCTCGCTTTATTAAAATTATTATTTTGCAAAACTCCGTATATATTAGAACCAAATTCCAAAGATTTTCTTATTTCCAAAATATTATAAAATAAAATTAATTCTACCAAAAAACCTACTAAAAAATGTATACTATAAAATAATTTGATTAAATAAAAAGAAATTAAAAAAGTAATCGATACTATCAATATCGAAATTATCGTTCCAAATAAAAACTCGAGAATTTTATTTTCTTTATACACTTTTTCAGGCAGAATATTATTAATTTTATCGAATAATATTTTTATATAACCGAATATATCTATTTTAAATTTATTTATAAATATATCCATAAGAAAAGATATCGGCAATATTAACAACGCGTTCATTTTTTATTCCGTAAAATTAAAATTTTTCCAAAATATCTATATTATTTTTTTTATCTACTTTTATAAGAAATCCGCTTCCGTTTTTAACAAAATAATCGTAAAAAGACATTTTTTTATTGTCATATTTGCTTAATATAGACATAATTATTCCTCCATGCGACAACACGGCGCTATAGGTTAAATTATTTTTTTTCATATCTTCTATAATATTTAAATATACTTTTTCCGTCCTTTCAAAAAAATATTTATAATCCTCTCCATTAGGTATATTACTTCTCCAAAGTTTTTTAGTAAATTCTTTATAATACGGACTATCTTTTAATTCTTCGTATCTTTTGCCTTCAAAATCTCCAAAACATCTTTCTCTCAAATCTTCCATTATTTCCATATTCATTTCCTCAAAATATATAGCTGCTGTTTCTGTGCATCTTTTCATCGGACTGCAATATAATTTTTGAACGGGTTTAAATTTTTCTATTATATGTTTTTTATTTAAAAGTTCTTTTTTACCCGCTTCGCATAATGGATTGTCGGTAGAACCGAGCCATCTGTATTCAACGTTATATTGAGTTTGTCCATGTCGTATAAATAGAATTTTCATTAGATTAATTTTCTCCGATTTTTATTATAATATTATGTTTAATTTTTTTCAATAACTCTAAAAAACATAAAACAAATTAAATACAAATATAAAAAACTTGACTTTAATTTTCAAATTTGCTATACTATGTAATGTAAAATAATATAATTTTTATGGTAAATATTTATGAGCGAAGAGCAAGAACAACCTATTGAATTAGGCGGTATATACTGCGCAAATTGCAGGTATTGCGTTTTACTCAGAAAAGAAAGCGACTCTAATAAAAAAGAATATCTTCTTAGAGTAAGATGCGTAAAGGAACAGTGGCGAAAAAAACTTGGTGAAGAAAAAATGTATAAGTATTTTACCGTTGCAAGAAGAACCGTAGAGAAATGCGATAATTATAAGGATATGGGCGAATTGGAAACTTTTTTAGGAATTTTGCGCAGAAGTTTGCCCGTGCGCGATGAAGTTTATCCTATAAAAAAATAGCGAGTTTTGTCAGTGAAAAAGATTTTTGTTTTTCTTTCCATATTGGTTTTTTATTCAATTTCATGCGCCTCCGTTTTGAAAATATCACCCGAAGAAGCGAGATATCCGCAAATAATAGCGGAAAAAGCTTATACGGAATTTAACAATAAAAAATATAAAAAGGCTATAGATTATTATCAATATATAATCGATAATTTTGACAGAGAAAATTATTCTAAAGAGGTGGCTTGGGCTTATTATGAAATAGGTTTCTGTTATTATTATCAAGGCAAATATAAAGACGCTTTAAATTATTTTAACGCGGTTATAAACGATTTTGCGGTTCTGCCTCCTAAAATATTGGCGGAGGAAGTTACGCAAGATATTTATGATAAAAAACCAAAATTAAAACCCGTAGAGATTATTGAAGAAATAATCGAAGATATTGAAAATGAATAATAAAACGAGTATTGTTAAAAAACTTATATTAAATTTTATAGCCCTGTCTATTTTATGCATAGTTTTAATATTGATTTTATATGTTATATATTCTAAAGCAGAAAGCAAAGAATATCCTTTAATCAGTTATATTCTTACGAGTTTAATATTATATAAACATTTAGTCCCTTTCATAGGAGCTTTAAGCGTTTATTTTGCATTTTTTAAAGGCTCTTATTCCGATTCAGACGGCAATAATTTATCTAAAATAATAGCTTCATCTATAGTTGTAATTTTGGCGCTTATTTCATTTTATACATTATACGATTATTTTTTGCTTGACGAATTTACGGTTAAATTAAAAGAACATAACATTAATAAAGATTATAAAGTTTTTCTTCAATACGAATTCGAATTAAAAAATAAAACCTACGAAAATGCCAGAGAAGAACTTGCAAGAGGAAATTTGGACAACGCTTATAATCTTGCGAGAAAATCTTTATTTTATGAAGGCGATAACGGAAATATACTTCTTCTTTTAAAAAGCATACAAAAAGAAAGAAGCGAACTTTACGAAATGCAAAATGAAAACGAAATAAAAAATATAAACAATTTAATTCAAATGGGAACAAGAGCGTTTTCAATTTCCAATTATAATGTCGCATCCCAATATTTTGAAAGAGTTTTAACATTAGACAGATACAATCCTTTGGCTCTATATTATTTAAATAGAATAAGCATATCTCAAAATAATAAACCTAAATATTCGGGCAACACTACGGAAGAATTATACGCTAATAAAAAATTAGCCGAAGTAATAACTTTATACGAAGAGGGAAGATTATGGAAAGCCTATGACGGAATATTGCCTTTATACGCCGAAGCTCCGAATGTAACGGAAGTTAAAAATTATTATTCTATAATTACTGATTCGATAAATAATTACGACTTCTTTTTGGAAGAAGCCATAGAAATAAAAAATGTTTTTTTAGACAATATTAATTATTTTGAAAATATTTCATTAACGGAACATAAGGGACTTAATTTGATGCTCGATAAAAACACTATGCTATCTTCCGCAAACAGTTTATATTTTAAAAAAAATTTATATATGTTTGATATTTCAATTATTAAACTTGACGACAATTCTCAAATACTTAGTATGCAAAATTATAAATACGGTAAATTGGCTGAAACTATTCATACAAATACGAATAATATAAAAAATATTATATTAAAAGCGCCTTTTGACGAAAAGAAAAAAGATTATACTTACAGCGACACGGATTCGGTAATAATTCCAATATCCATATCTTCAAGCGCCGTAGAAAGCATTAAAAATTATACTGAAATGGTTTTGGATTATGCAAGTTTATCAAAACTCATTTTGTTAAAAAATGAACTTCCTAAATTCGGATATTCTAACGAACCGATTAATTTAATAATATTAAAAAAATCAATATCTCCAATTTTATATTTATTGCTCTTTATAATTATAGCCTATTATTCTTTCAAATTCAGAGAAGAAATACATTATGGAGGAGCAAATTTAATCACAAAATTTATAGGAATAATCGGAACATTATCTCTAACTCTAATATACGGAATATTAATAGATTATTTATCGTCTCTTTTAATAAAATTTTCGAATATCGTTATTAATATTATAGTCGTATACGCGATAAGTTTTGCGATTATATTGATAATACTTTTACAAATTTCAAGAATACCAAAAAATGTTAAATAATTTATATTCCAAAAACGAAGTAAAAAATTATTTAAAAGAAAATTCTATATTTCCAAATAAAAACAGAGGACAAAATTTTTTATGCGACAGAAATATAGCGAATAATATAGCTAATACCGTAGTTAAAAATCGTTCCAAATACGCTTTGGAAATAGGCGGAGGACTTGGTTCTTTAAGCGACATTCTTATAAATATTTATAAAGAAAATTTAACCATAGTGGAATACGATAAAGCATTATACGGACATTTAATAAAAAGATATTCGAATATAAATATAATTCATAAAGATATTTTAATCGTAAATATTTCGGATATTGAAAAAAATATAATAAAAAAAAATATAGAGAAAGAAAACGAGAAATTCGACATTTACGGAAATATTCCATACAATATAGCAAGCCCCATAATGGAATGGCTTTTTTGCAATTGTTATAAAAAATGGAATTATGCCGTTTTTATGGTTCAAAGCGATTTTGCAAAAAGACTTATCGCAAAACCAAATTCTGAAGACTACTCGGCATTAACTTTATTTGCAAATTTTATGTCCGATATAAAATTGGAATATAATGTTTCAAAAGAAGTTTTTTACCCGAAACCAAATGTGGAATCTTCCGTTATAAGTATAGTCCCGAAAGAAATCGATTTTCAAATTGTCGATATATTTAAATCGGTTTCCAAAACTTTATTCCATAATAGAAGAAAAAATATAAAAAATAATTTCATTAACTCTCCATACATAAATATACAAAAAGAGAATATTGACGAAATTTTGGAAAAAGCGAATATCGAAAAAAATGACAGAGGCGAATCTTTGAGTTTAGAAGAAGTAAAAAAATTAACGAATATAATCAAAGAATATATTTTTTAATTATTGTCCACTATTTTTACGGATGCGATAATATTATTTATTCTTTTGTCATCCGCTTTGCTGTTGGCGTTATACATACAAGTTATTTTTATGATTTCATTTCCGTTATTAATCATTATAAAAGATTTATTATAAGTCAAATTCGGACCGTAATAAAAACTGCTTAAAATTTCGTAACAATTGTTCTTATCGTTATAATAACCTTCCGAAATTATTTTATATTCTTTTATGGCAAAATGATTTCTTAAATTGTTTATAATATTATTTTTTATATTTTCTATATTAACTGAAAATCTATATTTTGAATATTCTATTCCATAAATAGCCGTTTTTGTTTCCAAGCCATAAGTTTCGTAATCTATAACATTGGCGTCTATATTTATAGATTTGTCTAAAAATCCCCTTTCAAAATTTTCCGGTATTTCGACTGCGAAATTTTCCATAAATACTATTTTATTATTTTCTTTGCATGAAAATAAAATTATGGAAAATAAAATCATAATAAAAGTTAATAATATATTTTTTATTGTTTTAATCATACAATTATTATATAATAGTTTAAAATTTTTTTAAATAAAGTCAAAAATAATTGTAATATAATTATTAATGTTTTATAATATTTATGATTATCGATTTTAAAAATTTGTAAAAGGAAAACAGATTATGAGAAAAACAAAAATTATAGCCACGCTTGGTCCTAGATGGTCGAATGAAGAGAGCATAAAGAAAATAATAGAAAACGGGGCGGATGTTTGCAGACTCAATTTTTCTTTCGGAACTTACGAAGAACATTTGAACAGAATCAATATAGTAAGAAAAGTCTCAAACGATTTAACAAAGCCCGTGGCAATTTTGGCGGATTTGCAAGGACCTAAAATAAGAATAGGAAAATTGAAAGAATCAATAACCGTTAAAGAAGGAGATATCGTAAAATTAAGCGGATATAAAGAAATTAACGAAGACGATATTATTCCAACCACTCATTCTAATATAGCGCATGATGTTCAATCGGGTTCTATGCTTTTAATAGCAGACGGAACTATACAATTGGTAGTAGAAGAAAGCGATGAAACTAAAAAACTAGTAATTTGTAAAGTCATAACGGGCGGAACTATTTTAAGCAGTAAAGGAATTAATCTGCCCGGTGCTCATGTTACGACAGAAGTTCTAACCGAAAAAGACATTTCGGACGCTCTATTTTCTGCTAAAAACGGAGTTAATTATTTGGGTATGAGCTTCGTAAGAAGAGCGGACGATGTTATAAGGCTTAGAAAAATATTGGACGATAATAATTTTCAAAATGTTGGAATTATTTCAAAAATAGAAAATACCGAATCTTTGGAAAATTTGGAAGATATTATAAAACATTCGGACGGAGTTATGGTGGCAAGAGGAGATTTGGGAGTCGAAATACCTTTTGGCGAAGTTCCTATATGGCAAAAAAAGATTTTAAAGATGGCAAACGATATGGGAAAGATAACCATCATAGCGACTCAAATGCTTGAAAGTATGACAAAAAGTCCAGTTCCTTCGAGAGCTGAGGCGAGCGATGTGGCAAATGCCGTTTTGGACGGAACGGATGTAGTTATGATGTCCGCAGAAACGGCTTCGGGAGATTATCCGATAGAATCGGTTAAAGCTATGGTTTCGATAGTGGAAGCGGTAGAAAAATCTATTACGGTAAAAAAAGAAGTTAATAATTCTTTGGACATAACCACAAACGATGCTTTATCCGATAGCGCGTCTTATCTGTCCTATTGTCTGCCAAACAAAGTTATTATAGCTCTTTCAAGGTCGGGATGGACGGTTAAAACTCTTTCAAAGAAAAGACCGAAAAGCACTATAGTATTTATGTCGGCGGATAAAGATTTATGCAATAGACTCTCTATATGCCATAATGTTTATACTATACTTATGCCCGAGGATTTAAATTTTAGCGCGGGAATAAGCCATGGAGGACAGATAGACATTCTTGAAGATACTTTAATAAAACATAATTTGGCAAACCATGGAGATACGGCGATATTGGTCAGCGGAAGCAAATGGCAAGGAAGATGGCAGGAAAATAGCGTTCGAATAGTTGTTATACATTAAATTATTAAAAACATTTTAAATAAATTTTTTAATAATTTTAACGAATAATTTTTTAAAATAAAAGGAGCTATTTCTATAGCCCCTATTTATTTTAATTTAATATTTTTAGAATCTTATCGTTATTCCCAATCTCGGCAACAACAACATTCTTATATTTCTTATTGTATGAATTTTAAACTTTTTAAGTTCTTCTTCGGTTTCAAATTGAGTAATCTTTGATAGAGGATTAGCCCAAGGCGCCGCATAATAACCGACATCGAATAAAGAAATATCTATACCTGCCTGAACGGGCCAATCAGCGCCTCTTTTAGGGAATAATTGTATTCTCCAACCCAATTCCAAAGACAAATAAAATCCTCCATGAGAACGCAATTCCGTTGTTCCGTTTGCCAAAATTTCGATTCCCGTACCGGACGCTTTAAATGCAGTTCCTCCAAATCTTGGAGATAAAAAGAATCCGAAAGGAGCTTTTTTGAAAACGAAAAATTTAACATTTAAAGACCAAGGGACAGTGTGAAAACTTACTTTATTATCCGCAACTTGCATTTGTCCAACGGAAAATCCTATATCGAGTCCGATTGACATAAAATTAAGCGGAGCAAAATCATAACTGAATCCCAAACCAAAAGCGTAATGTTTTTTCTTCATATCTTTTCCTGTTAAATCGGCGCCGCCTGTAGTTAACATATTTTCTAACGGAAACAAATCCGAACCGGCAATTTGGTCGATAACTCCTGCCCATAAAGTAGGACCAAAGTTGATGCCAAATAAACTTCTTCCATGCATATAATCCCAAGCCTTGTTTCCCGTTTTTTCTCCGATATTCTGTCCGAAAAGATTAAAAGAACAGAATAATGCCAAAGATAAAGATAGCAAAAATATTTTAGCTATCTTTTCAAAATAAAAATATCGTTTCATAATCGAAACCCTCCTACAATTAAAATATTTTAAAATATTTATAAAAACATTTAAATAAATGATTTTACCATATAAAATATTATATACAAAGTTTAACAAATTTCTATTTTGAATAAAATATAATTGTAATGAATAAACATAATTTTGAAAAAAGTTTAAAGTTAAAAGCTTGGCTTGGCTTGGCTTGGCTTGGCTTGGCTTGGCTTGGCTTAATAGAAATATATTTTTCGTCTCTCATAATAATCGAATTATACGATATTTTATAATTTTGTCAAGAGTTTAATAAAAAAATATTATCATTATTTTTAAGCGTTTTATAAAATTTTGACAATTCGGGATAATCAACATAATATATTTAAAACTTAATTTATACTTTATTCGTCTAAAATATAAAGAGGATTTTAAATTTAAATGAAATTTTTTATCGAGTTGGTGGTAAAAAGACCAATCACCATAATTATGATAATAATATCCATTCTAATATTAGGATTAATAAGTTTGTCTCGACTTTCTATAGATTCTATGCCAAATATGCAAATGCCCTATATAAGCGTTCATACAAGATATAGAAACGCCGGACCGGAAGAGATAGAAAAGTCCGTTACAAAAATAGTGGAAGGAGCGGTAGCTACGGTAAATAATATAAAAAATATAACTTCTTATTCGAGAGAAAATTCTTCCGATGTAATGGTAGAATTTAATTGGGGGGTAGATTTAAGAGATGCAAGCGAAGATATAAGAGAAGCTTTGGAGAGAATATACGACTTGCTTCCCGATAATGCCGACAAACCAAATATAAGAAAATTCGCAACAGACGACACTTCTTTAATGGAAGTTGCAATTTACGGTTTGGATAATAAAGCCACTTTATTTAGTATAGCCGAAAATCAAATTGCACCAAAAATAAAACAGGCTAAAGGAGTGGCTCAAGCGGAAACCAGAGGAGGACTCAAAAGGCAAATAAAAGTAGATGTAAATTTAAATAGATTAAAAGCTTATAATATCAATATAAATCAAATATCCGAAGCTCTTGCAAGAGATAATAATAATTTAGTCGGTGGACAGGCTAATCATGGTTTTTATAAATATACCATAAGAACTATGGGAGAGATAAAAAATATAGACGATATAAAAAATATTTCCGTAGCTTTAAAAACTAATAATTACGGCGCTAATTTTATAGTAAAGGTTAGAGATTTGGCGGAAGTTTACGAGGGATACGATGACGAAGTTCATATAGTAAAAATAAACGGAGAAGAATCGGTTTCAATATCGGTCAATAAAGAATCGGGCGCTAATACCGTAGAGGTTGCAAATAATGTCAAAAGTAAATTGGAAGAATATAATTTTCCCGCAGGAATAAAATACGAGATAATGTTCAATACGGCTGACGGAATCAACGAAGCTATAAAGGGAGTTTTATTTACGGCATGGCAGGGCGGACTATTTGCAATAATAATTCTTATGATTTATATGTGGAATATAAGAAGCGTTTCGGTAATAGCTATTTCCATACCTTTATCCATAATAATAACTTTTACGCTTATGTATTTTATGGATATTACTTTAAATGTTATATCTCTTTCCGGACTCGTTCTTGGAATAGGTATGATGGTAGATAATTCGATTGTCGTTTTGGAAAATATATTTTATTATAGAAACGAAGGTTATGGAAAATATTCGAGCGCTATAAACGGAACTTATAAAGTGTCGCTTGCTATAAACGCATCCACTTTTACCACAATAGCGGTATTTCTTCCTTTTTTATATATAGAAGGAATGACCAGTCAAATGTTTAGAGACTTATGCATCACCGTTGCAATCTCTATGATAGCATCTTTGCTCGTGGCATTAACCGTAGTTCCTATGTTCGGCGCAAGATTGGTAAGCGATAAAAAATCAAAAATATTTTCTAAATTTGAAAATGTAACGAATAAATATATTCATTCAAATGTAAACAATATTTATAATAAAATATTAATGTTTTCAATAAATAATAAAAAAATTATATTGATTCCATCTACAATATTCGTTTTAATAGTCTTAATATTTGGGTTAAAATTTATAGGTAAGGAAGGATTTCCAAGAGCCGATGAAGGACAATTAATAGTTATGGCGACTATGCCTATTGGAACGAAAGGCGAACAGACTCAATCTTTTATCTCTCTAATGGAAAAAGATATTAAAGAAATAATAAAAGAAGATTTAAAAAGATTTCAATCGAGGATAAGGTCTGGAAGCGAATCAAGTTTTGCAGATATAAGAGTCGAACTTAAAAACAAGAGAATTAGAAAAATAAAAAATATAAACGAATATGTAAATATTATAAGAGATAAACTTATGATATATCCATGCATAATAAATATACGGTCTTTAGATTCTATGTCGAGAAATAGAAATAGAGGAGAATTTATAAGAATAGAATTACTTGGAGACGATTTGACTAAATCGGAAGAACTTGGAAATAGAATTGTCGATTCGATTTCAAATATAAGCGGAATAAAACATGTTTGGCTTGAAGAAGACGATTCAAATAGAGAATTGCAAATATTCGTAAATAGAGATATAGCGGCAAAAATGGGACTGAAAGTAAACGATATAGCGAGAATAATAAATACGAGTTTTGCAGGATACACAGCCACCACAATAACCCCGGAAAATTCCGATTGGACGGATATCGATGTAAATATTCAACTTGAAAATTCGGACAAGGTCACCATAGACGATGTAAAAAAAATAACGGTTCCTGTAAAAGAAACTCTTATTCCTATCTCTTCTATAGCCGATATAGTAAAAAGTTATGGTCCGAATATGATATATAGAAAAGACAGAAAAAGAGTGACAACGGTTTATGCAAATATTGACGGAAAACCTTTAAGCGAAGTTATGGATGAAATTAAAGATAAAATGGAAAACGACATATTCGTTCCTTCGGGAATATCGATAAATTACGCGGGTGATTTTGAAGATATGAACGAAGCTTTTAATCAACTTATTTTGGCTTTGATTTTGGCTCTCGTTTTGGTTTATTCAATTATGGCAAGTCAATTCGAATCGTTTATAGCTCCTTTAGTTATAGCGCTCGCCGTTCCTTTCGGACTAGCGGGTTCGCTTATAGCTTTGTTTATATCTCAAACCACTTTAAGCGCATACAGCGCCATCGGATGTATAGTTTTGGTTGGAATAGTTGTAAATAACGGTATAGTATTAATAGATTATATGAATCAACTTATGCATGAAAAAAATATAAACGGAGATGAAGCGGCTTTGGAATCTGGCAAAAGAAGATTAAGACCTATACTTATGACCACATTAACTACCATACTCGGAATATTGCCTATGGCGTTAGGGCAAGAAAGCGGCAACGAAATGTATAAACCTTTGTCGATAGCGTTATTAGGCGGACTTTCAATATCGACAATATTTACTTTGATTATAGTTCCAACAATTTATGGAGCGATAAGAAATAAAATTCCATTAAAAGATTATGACAAAAAAGATTTTGAAAGCAAAGAAGATTTTAGTAGATGATAAATATATTAAAAATTCCTATCATTTTGATAGCAACGCTCACGGGAGACATTCTCCAAGTTATCCATTATAAATAAAATTCTATTTTGTATGGATTACCCTGCTGATAAATCGGCTTGCCCATTCTGTGTGCCTACGATTATGGCGGGGAAAACATAAAAAATAACAATAATTTTCATTAAAT
>CAZUEE010000062.1:0-1933 GCA_964619175.1 uncultured Brachyspira sp.
GAAAATTATAATCAATCAAATAAATATGATAAAAAGAAATTTTTACAAGAAGTTTTTATAACCGAAGAAGAATATAATAAACTAGTAAATCTAATAAAAGATAAACAAAATATTATACTTCAAGGTTCGGCTGGAGTAGGGAAGACTTATGCTGCCAAAAGATTGACATATTCGATAATCGGAGAAATAGATAAAGCTCGAGTTAAAATGATACAATTTCATCAAAGCTATTCTTATGAAGATTTTATTATGGGATTTCGTCCTTGCGCAAACGGAGATTTTGAACTCAAAGAAGGAGTTTTTTATAGATTCTGTAAAGAAGCCGAAGATAACGAAGAAAACGAATATTTTTTAATCATAGACGAAATAAATAGGGGAAATATAAGCAAAATTTTCGGCGAATTATTTATGTTAATCGAAAACGATAAAAGAGGCGAGGAGGCAGAATTGCTTTACAAAGACGAATTATTTTCCGTTCCAAAAAATCTTTATATAATCGGTTTAATGAATACCGCAGATAGAAGTTTAGCTATGTTGGATTATGCTTTAAGAAGAAGATTCGCTTTCTACGAAATGAAACCCGCTTTTGATTCAAAACAATTTAAAGAATATAAAAATAAATTAAACAATAATAAATTTGATAAATTAATCGAAACAGTAAAAAATTTAAATAAAGAAATATCGGAAGAATTGGGAGAAGGTTTTTGTATCGGGCATAGTTATTTTTGTAATTTTAAAACCGTAAACGACTATAAACTTTCGCAAATTATAGAATACGAACTTATTCCGCTATTAAAAGAATATTGGTTTGACGATAAGGATAAAGTAAATACTTGGATTAAAAATTTAACGGACTCTATAAAATGACGACAATTCCAATAATTCCAATTGAAAATATTTATTATATGCTTTCGTATTATTTTAAATTCGACGCTTTAAATAATAAAATAAAAAATATTAAAAATACCGAAAAGTTCGATACTATAGCCGATTTGTCTTCTCAAATTCTTATTAGAGGAGTCAATATTTTATCGAAAAGAGGATTTGCAAAAGAATATATTTTATATTCCGAAGATTTGTCGACTTTAAAAGGCAAAATCGATATTTCAAATTCCATAAAAACTATGTCGTTTAATAAAAAACGGCTTGTTTGTTTATACGATAATTTTTCGATTAATTTTTATTTAAATAGAATTATTAAAACTGCAATTTGCGAATTACTTAAATTCGATTTTCCAAAAGAAATAAAAAAAGAAAGGAAAAAAGAATTAAGAAAAATTTTGCATTTCTTTAACGAAGTTGAAACTATTGAATTACATAAAATAAATTGGAATATTCAATATAATCGAAATAATCAAATATATAGAATTTTAATTTCGGTTTGTCATTTGTTTATAAAAGGATTATTAATAAGCGATTTGCCAAAAAATAAAAAAAATATCTTTTTGAATACTCCAAACGAAGAATATATGTCAAAATTATACGAAAAATTTATTCTCAATTATTACGCTATCGAATTTAAAAATGAAATAGAATCTAACGCTTCTCAAATAGATTGGGCGCTAGATGACGATAATGATAGAGAAATGCTACCGAAAATGCAAACCGATATTATGTTAACTCATAAAAATAATAAAATATTAATAATAGATGCAAAATATTATTCAAAGCCGATTAAAAAACAGTTCGATAAAGATAAAATTGATTCGAATAATTTATATCAAATATTCTCTTATGTAAAAAATAAAAGTTTGGAAAATGCAAATTATGAAGTTTCGGGAATGTTATTATATGCCAAAACCAATAAAAACAATTTCGAAATAAACAAATCATACAATATGAGCAAAAATAAAATAATCGTTCGTTCCTTAGATTTAACTTGCAATTTCAAAGACATCGCAAAACAATTAAATGAAATAATAGAAGATTGGTT
>CAZUEE010000062.1:2033-13305 GCA_964619175.1 uncultured Brachyspira sp.
AGCAAAGAGTAGCGGAAATTTTGGAAATTTACACTAGTTAACATAAGATATGTATGTTCCGATAATGTATATTATGTTAACTAACATATATTTTTAAATTATTATATCCCTATCGCAATATTTCTCATAGCTAAAACTACGCTTTTTTAATTTATTGAATTTTTGACAATAATTTAAACTTAAAAAACTTTAAATAAAATAATTGATTTTTTTAATTTATATAATATAATAAATTCTTAAATTGAAATAAACGGATTATAAAAAATGAAAAAAATAACGATTTTAATTTTTTTAATTTTATCAATAATATCTATAATATCATGCGGTAAAGACGGCGGTTCTGTTTACGCAATGCATAAAAGATATAATAATTTTATCAATATATTGCCAAAAGATATAAAAGACGATTATTTGCTTAATTCAAGTAAATACGGAAATTTATATAAAGAATGGATAAACGAATTCGATACTTGGACTGAAAATACTATAAACGAAGAAGATTTATCGGTAAAAGAAATATCTACAAGAATAACGCCCGATAAAATAGAATACGCAATTGAAACTTTAACTAGCAGAAACTATGAAAGAAATTTACCAGTCGAACTTATGATTAATGTAAAAAACCATACGGATAATTTAGCCTTAAATATAAAAGAACTTGAAAAAGAAGAATCGTTTTCCAATTCTTTTATTTCGTTAAAAAAAGACGAAGCGATAGAACATTTTACTACAGAAGATACAATATTTTATTATATTTGGAATTATCTTATAACCGTAGAGCGACCGCGAAGATTTCAATAATTTTAAATAATATTTTAAATAACAATAAAACAATAAAGATTTAAATTTACTAATCGCTAAATAAACCGCCCCCGATTCTAATCATATTAGAACCATGTTTAATCGCTATCTGATAGTCCGAAGTCATACCAATAGAAAGTATAGAAATTTTATTTTCGCTAAATTCCAAATTAATATCGTTATATATTTTATTAAGTTTTTCGAATTCTTTTTCAATTAAATTTGAATCTTCGCTGTTAGAAGCCACTCCCATAAGTCCTTTAATTTTTATATTTTTCAATTTTAAAATATTCTCGTAAACTTTTTTATAATCAAACAAATTAAAGCCGCCTTTTTGACTTTCGTTACTTATATTGAATTGCATCAATATATTTTGTATTTTATTATTTTTTTCTGCCTCTTTATTTATAATTTCCGCTATTTCAATAGAATCCACGCTCTGTATCAAATCGGCAAATTTCACTATATATTTTACTTTATTACTTTGAATGCGTCCTATAAAATGCCATTTAATATTACCTATTTCAATATTCTCGTTTGAAAAATTTTTAATCTCCCCTACTCTATCCCTTAAATTTTGAGCCTTGCTTTCGGCTAAAGGCAAATTCAAATTTAAAGACAAAAATTCTTTTATAGTTTCCAAAGACGCGTATTTGCTAACCGCTACAATTTCTATATTGTAATTTATATTATATTTTTCTTTTAGAATATTAATATTATTCTTTATATCTTTATATTTTTGAAATATTAAATTAGCATTCATAAGTATATTATAACAAAATATTTTAATTTCGTCAAAACGATTTTATCAAACGATTAAGAATAAAAAATAATAAAGAAAAATAAAAAAAATACGATTTATTAAATATTGACATTTTATAAAAATTATGTTAAGTTAACATAATTCAGTTAACATAATATTTTTTATTTTGGAGTAATTATTATGATAAGAGTTGAAGAAAGAAGAAATAGAGAAGTTAATTTAAATAATATATTAATGGACTCTTCGGCTAAAGTTCCCGTAGCTTCCTCAAATTTTGCCTCTATGTTGGAAGAAGAAAAAAAAATTAAAAGATATTCTTACGAATTAGACGAATTAAAAAAACAAATATACGAAGCGGGAAATATGCTTGAAAAAAGTTCGAATATAAAAGAATTCCAAAAATTTAGAGATTTAATTAGAGCTTTGGTTGAAAAAGTGATTAAAGACGCGTATAGAGTTAGAAATTTAAATATGAATAGAAAAACTTATAATGTGGTTTCAAAAATAAACGAAGAGCTAGATTCTTTATATAGAGATATAATTAAAAATCAAAAAGACCATATAACAATAGCAAATAGAGTAATGAGGCTTAAAGGATTGGTTTTAAATTTAATTTCATGAATATACTCGGCTTTGATACCGTATCATCGAGCTTTTCTATAGCTTTGAAATTAGACGATTCTATAATCGAAATAAATAAAGAAAATATTAAAAATCATAACAGCGAATTACTTCCGATATTGGATGATTTTTTAAAAGAAAATAAATTAACTTTGGATAATATCGATTGCATAGTTCTTGGAATCGGACCGGGTTCTTTCACTTCTATTAGAATCGCTTTTGCCACAATAAAAAGTATTTGCTACGCTAAAGACATTAAAATAATCGGAATTTCAAGTTTGGATTCGTTATATCAAAATATAAAATCGTTTAATGGCGTAAAATTAGCTTTAATAGAGGCAAGAAAAGGAAGCGTTTATGCAAATATTTACAAAGAAGATAAAAAAATAAAAGAGAATTTAGATTTAACTTATAACGAAACTATAAATATAATCAATTCCATAGCAAATGAAAAAGACATTATTACTTTATGCGGAGACGGTTTTTCAAAAAATAAAGATTTTTTTATAGGTAATTTAAGAAACTATAAAATAAATAATTTGGATAATTCTTTTAATATAATAAAAGCATCTAATTCGATAATGTTGTCGGAAAGAAGATATAAAGCTCAAGATTTTGACGATATATTTTCTTTAGTTCCTTTATATTTAAGAAAAAGCGAAGCGGAAAATAAAAAAACTAATTCTAAAAATGAATTTTTGTAAAAACATTCCGATAATCAAAACGGAAAACTATTACTTGATAAAAATAAATTTATCATATAGAATAGCAAAAAATTATTAAAACAGATTGGAGTTAAAGAAATGAGAAAATTACAATCCTTGAGAATAAAAATACCTTTTTTCGTAATGGTATTGGTAACGATAATGACTATAATATTGGCTACATTGATAATAAATATAGGTTCTAAAGGAATAAGGAACTCTGCAATATTCGGTTTTCAATCCACAACTAAAGTATATTCGAGGATGATAAATGTTTGGCTAAATCAAGCGGTAGTTATATCCGATTCGATTTCTTCGGGTTTTTTAGAGATAAGAAATTATTTGGCTTTCAATACGGAAGATACGAGAATCATAGCCGAAAATGTTATAAAAAATTTAACATCAAATAATACGGAAATAAACAATTTAATCGTATACGATATGCAAGGAAAACCCATATTGGATTCGGCAAACGGAACATTTTTAACAGCCACTTACGATATTAGAGCGAGAGATTCGGAATTATGGGCAAAAGTTATGTCTGGACAAACTTCGATGTATTATACCGCCGTAGTATCTCCTTTAGATAGTAAGAAATTTTTAATTCCAATATTTAGTCCCGTTAAAAATAGTCTCGGAAATATAATAGGAGCGGTTTGCGTTATGGCGGATTGGCATACTTTTATAGATAAAGAATTGGATTTGGTTAAATTTGGAAATACGGGACATCCTTTTATAGTCGATAGAGACAGAATGGTTATAGCCGACCCGGTTCCGTCTCATATAAGAAATAAAGTTTTACAAGAAGCCGATTATATAAAATATGCAAGAGAAAACAAAAGCGGATATTTTGAATTTAAATCTCCTTTCAACGGCAAAGATTCAATAGCAACTTTCGATAGAGAACCAATATCCGATTGGGCTATAGTTATGAGTGTGGAAGCGGAAGAATTATTCGGAAATATTTATACTATGGTAAAATACGCCATAATAGGAACTATAGTCATACTTATAGTCACCTCTTTTTTAATATTCTTATATATAGGAAAAATAACTAGAATATTAAGCGCTTTATCTAAAGACTTAAATAAATTATCTCAAGGCGATTTAACTTGGAATATTCCTCCGTTCCTTATTAAAAGAAAAGATGAATTCGGAGAAATAGCGCATTCAGTCGACAGTATTTTGGAAGTATTAAACGAAAAAGTTCGACTAGTTTATTATAGCGCAAACATGGTAAAATCTTCCGCAGACGAAGTGGCTCAAGGAAATGTAGATTTATCCGACAGAACAGAAAATCAGGCATCCGGACTTGAAGAAACAGCTTCGTCTATGGAACAAATAGCATCGACAATAAAATCTTCCGCAGACCATACGGTTGAAGGAAATAATATGATGATTGCTTCAAGAAACGCCATAGAAGAGGCTGGAAGAATCATAGAAGAGACCACTCAAAATATAGAAGCGGTTTATGAATCTAGTTCTAAAATCAGTGCCATTACAAAAATCATAGAATCAATAGCTTTTCAAACGAATATACTCGCTTTGAATGCAGCCGTAGAAGCCGCAAGAGCCGGAGAGCAAGGAAGAGGATTCGCCGTAGTCGCTTCGGAGGTAAGAAATTTGGCTCAAAATACTCAAGCGTCTGTTAAAGATATTACGACTTTAGTTTCAGACGCCGAAGAAAAAACGGCAACCGCTACGGAAACGGCAAGAGAATCCAAAGAAATATTCCAAAACTTAAAACATCAAATAGAAGAAACGGCAAAGATAATGCAGGATTTAAGTTCAACAGCGGTAGAACAACAATCTGGAGTCGACCAAGTAAATATAGCAATCGCTCAAATGGATATGGCTACACAACAAAACGCAGCTTTAGTAGAAGAACAAACAGCCGCATCAGAAGCCTTATTTTCTCAAGCCAAAGAATTATTAGACGCTATGGAATTCTTTAAATTAAGAGATGAAATCGATTCTAAAAATAATACGGCTATAGAAAATAAAATCGATGAAAATAAAGAATATAAAGACGAAGAAAAATTACATGCCGAAGAATCAGAATATAAAGGACATAAAGAAGAAGACAATAAATACGAAATAAAAAGCCCTATAAAGAGTCCTGTAAAAAGTCCGATTAAGAGTCCATTAAAAAGTCCCATAAAAAGTCCAATAAAGAAAAATTACGAAGAGACTAAACCTATATCGTCAACTTCAAAAGACGGGGAATTTGGTTCTACTTTTAGTGGCTCTAAAGGTGATACGGACGGTTTTGAATCGTTTTAAAAATTATGATTTAGAAATTATTTAAATTAGATAAAATAAATCATAGTAAAAAATTATATTTTATTTAAAATTAATCTAGTTATGGAATCGAAATCTAAATTATCGCATTCTATATTTATAAGTTTATCTTCGGATATATTTAATTTATAAGCCTTATCGTAATAATAAAGCAAAGTTAAAACGCATTCGTATATTTTCCCGTTATGCAAAAATTCCAAAGCCTCTTTCATTCTTTCGCCTCCCAAACGATTTTTAATTTTCATGATAGATTTCTCCAAATCATCCGTATTATATTTTCCGTAAATATCGGTTATATATTTTGCCCTAACCTCTTTTGGAACATTTAAATAAATAATTTTTTGAGCGTTTTTCATCGTATTAAATAAAGTTTTTGGAAGCGCTATTTTTCCTATTAAAAAACTTTCGTCTTCCAACCATAATATTTCGTTTTCACTTTCTTTACAAAGTTCGTAAGATAAATAATTTTCAAATTGTTCTTGCGTAGGTTGTTCTCCTTCGTTTATGCCTCCGAACGCAGAACCTTTATGTTTTGCCAAATATTCCAAATCTATAATATTATGCCCAAATTCTCTTAATTTATTTAATATCAAAGTTTTACCGCTTCCCGTTTTTCCCGTAAGCAAATATATTTTATAATTTTTGCTAAAAGAATCCAATACATAATGCCTATAACTTTTATAACCTCCTTTTAAGACATAAACATCGTATTTATAATTTGAACATAACCAAGCTACAGATTCGCTTCTCATACCTCCTCTAAAACAATGCATAAGTATTTTATTTTGACTATCATAATTTTTAGCTATTTCGTCTATAGATTTTAATATGTTAGTAATTTTTGGAGAGGCATATTCCAAACCTTTTAAAACAGATTCTTCCCTACTTTTTTGTTTATATATAGTTCCGATTTCTTTTCTCTCGTCATCGTTAAATAAATATATGTTATGAGCTTTAGGAATATGCGCATGATTATATTCTGCAGGAGAGCGAACATCTATTATTGGCAGATTTTCTTTTTCAAATTTTAGGAATTCGTTTATATCTATATAGTTTACCATTTATTATTTATACTCAAAAAATTATAATTAAATTATAATAAAATAAAAATAAAAAATGTCAAAATAAAATTCTCAATTCTAATAACAAGGCGGCTTTTACGTCTGGACGCCTTCGGCGAACCCTTGCATTAATAATTCAAAGAAAAGCATACAAGGAGTTGAAACCCCTTGTTATTAAAAAGTAACGAATTTCTAGTAACAAGGGGCTGAAGCCCCTTGTGTCTTACTTCTATTGGCATGCAATGGACTTCCCACAGGGATGCAGAGTGAAAGCCAATTGTTATTAAGAAAGTTAACAAATTCTCTCATTTGAAGCTACTGCCGAAGCAATCCATTATTAAACATTTTTACAATCGCATAAATTATAATCGATTTCACTAGTTTTATTAACTACTGATAATATATTCTGTTTGTAGAATAAACATTACTAACAGGTTTCTAAAAAAGCTCACCACCGAGTTTTATAAAAAAATTTTAAAAGATTCTAAAAAATTATATTATAACATATTGATATAAAAACCAATAATGAGAAAACGAACCCATTAATACGAATATATGGAAAATATCATGAGTAAATTGTTTTGTCCTATAGTTAAATTTTTTACCCAACGCGTATAAAAAAGCGCCTATCGTGTAAAATATCCCGCCCCAAATTAGCCAATTCAATTTTAATATTTCAAATTCTTGCGTCAAAGGTTTAAAGGCAAACGCTATAATCCAACCCATAGATATATACAAAATAATCGTAAGTATAGGACTTTTATAAATAAGAATCGTATTGGATATAACCCCCAAAATCGCGCATGTCCATATAACCGTTAAAATAAGCAAACCTATATTTCTTGGAAGCGAAAAAACGCATAAAGGAGTATAAGTCGCCGCTATAAATATATATATGCCTATGTGGTCGAATTTACGAAAAATATTTTTAGCTTTTCCGTTTGGTAAAAAATGATACAAAGAACTAAAACTATAAAGTAAAATTATTCCAACTCCGTAAACTATAACGGGAATAATATTGCTTTTATTATAAACTTTTATAAGCATAAGAACGAATCCGGCTATAGCAAGCAAAGCTCCGACTCCATGCGATATTGCAGAGTAAAGCTCCCCTACTCTATTTTTCTTTAAAATTTTTGTATCTTTTAAATTATCTTTATTATATAAAATAGTATTTTCCATTTGTATATTCTCCAAATTTAATTTTATTTGAATTAAATAATTATAAATCATAAAATATTTAATAAAAAATGGAATAAAAAGAAATAACTATATTTATATAATTTTTATAGAATATTATAACCATAAAAGCTTGATTTTAAAACATTATCTTATATTATTTCGCCAATCATATAAATATTATCCCAATCTAAATCATCTTTCGTAGGCAGAGGATAAGAATTCCAATCGACTCTTGAAATAGGACGCCATTCTTTACCATCGAAATATCCGTTATTTTTAAGCCATAAATTTAGTTTGTTTTTATAACCCGCCAAATAATCTTTCGCTATATATAAAATATTATCTTTTAATGTAAGTCCGATAACGACATAAATATTCTTATTCTTAAAATTATCGCCGAAATATACGATTTGTTTTAACGGACTATATAATTTTTTAGACGAACTTATATCATAAAAATTTAAACTCGGCAAAGAACTTATTATATAATTTTTTAAAGTTGTTTCACTATAATAAAAAGCTCTTATATTTTCTGTTTTGAATAATTTATATTTTATAGCCTTAGAATAATATCCGTATATAAAAATATTCATGTTGGCTTTATTATTAAATCTATATATATTCTCGTAATCGTCTGCGGTTTTCTTATTTTTTATTTTTTCAATCCAAACTTTTGAGTCGTTATTTTTTAAATCGACTTTTGGAATAGTCGAACATGACAATAAAAAAAACGATATAAGAATCAATAAAAATAATCTCATAAATTGGTCTAATAAATTAATTTTTTTCAATATAATATAACATAAAAAATATTTATACAATAAAATATTTGATATTATTTGCAAATAGATTATAATCTTTGTAAATATTTTTATTAAAAGTGAGCGTAGAAAATGTTAGACTCTCCGATAATTTTAGCTTTATTCGGCGGACTTATAACTTGGACTTTTACGAGTTTGGGTTCGGCTTTAGTATTTGTTTTTTTCTCCGAAATCAAACCGAAAGTCTTAGCCTGTATGTATGGATTTGCCGCCGGAGTAATGACTGCTGCAAGTTTTTGGTCTTTACTCGCTCCCTCTATAGAACTTTCTTCTAATACGGATTTGCCTAAATGGATTGTTCCCGTTTTTGGATTTTTGCTTGGAAGTTTTTTTATATGGATATTGGATAAAGTCGTTCCGCATATTCATATAGCCAACGGACATGAAGAAAAAGAAGGTCCTAAAGTTCGGTTATCGAAAAGCGTATTATTGTTTCTTGCTATAACTTTGCATAATATACCCGAAGGTTTGGCAATTGGAGTTACTTTCGGGGCATTTTCTATCGGACAAAGCGGAATAACTTTAGCCGCAGCTATGGCGCTTACTCTCGGAATAGGTTTGCAAAATTTTCCCGAAGGCGCTGCCGTTTCATTGCCGTTGAAAACCACGGGAGTTTCAAAATTAAAATCTTTTGCATTAGGTTCTTTTTCTGGATTCGTAGAACCTATAGCTTCCGTAATCGGAGCGTTAGCCGTCACAAAATTGACTTTAGTTTTGCCTATAGCTTTATCGTTTTCTGCCGGCGCTATGATATATGTAGTTATAGAAGAACTTGTTCCCGAAGCCGTAGCCGAAGAACATAATCATTTCGGAGTATTCGGCTTTATATTAGGTTTTGCAATAATGATGATTTTAGATATAGCTTTAAATTAACTTAAATTAGTTTTAATTAAAATTATACACTTAATATATTATGTTTATTTATTGATATTTATTTGTTTTTAATATATAATGATTTAGGTTTAAAAGAAATTCGAAATTTTAAGGTAAAATTTATGTCCGATATTAGAGTTAGATTCGCCCCATCTCCAACGGGGTTTTTACATATAGGAAACGCAAGAACTGCATTATTTAATTGGCTTTATGCAAAATCCGTTAATGGAAAATTGATATTGAGAATAGAGGATACCGACCAAGAGAGAAGCACTAAAGAAGCTGTAGATATGGCTATAAAATCTCTAAAATGGCTCGGGGTGGATTGGGAGGAAGGTCCCGAAGTTAATGGAGATTATGGACCTTATTTTCAATCTCAAAGGTTGGATATATATAAAAAATACACCGAAAAATTGATGGAAGAAGGAAGCGCTTATTATTGTTTTTGTTCGTCAGAAGAATTGGAAAAAAAATCGAATATGCAAAAAACTTTGAATCAACCTATAATTTATGACGGCAAATGCAAAGATATTCCTTTGGAAGAAGCAAAAAAAAGAGTGGCAAACGGAGAGACGGCAAAAATAAGATTCAGAGTTCCTAAAAATGAAGAAATCGTTTTTGAAGATTATGTAAGAGGGACGGTAAAAACCAATAGCGATGAAATCGGAGATATTATAATAGTGAGAGAAAACGGTTTTCCAACTTATAATTATGCAGTAGTTATAGACGATATGCTAATGAAAATAACGCATGTTATAAGAGGAGAAGACCATATATCGAATACTCCGAAACAAATTTTAATTTATAAGGCTTTAGGAAGTAATCCTCCAGAATTCGCTCATACTTCTTCGATACTTGGAAATGACAGAAAAAAATTATCAAAAAGACATGGAGCAGCCACCCTTATGGAATATAAAGAGGAAGGATTTTTACCTCAAGCTATGAGAAATTTTTTAGCCTTGCTCGGATGGACGCATCCCGAAGCTGTCGAAACTATGAACGATAACGATATGATAAATGCTTTTACATTATCGCGTTTTTCAAAAAGCCCCGCGATATTCGATACGGCTAAATTGAGACATTTAAATGCTTGGCATATAAAAAATTTAAATTTGGACGAAGCTACAGAATTATTTACCCCTTATTTAATAAAGGGCGGTTTCTTAAAAGAAAATTATACAGAAAGCGAAAAAATATGGGCTAAAAAACTTGTGTCGGTTATAAGGCATAATTGCGCCGTTTTATCCGACATAAATAAATATGTTCCCGTATTTTTTGAAAACGATTTTGAATTGACAGACGAAATGAAAGAAATTGTAAATAAAGAAGAGAGTAAAAATTTGCTTCGATTTATAAAAAATAATATAGAAAAAGAAAACGAAATAACAGACCAATATATGAAAGATTTGATAAAATTGGCTCAAAAAGAAACGGGATTAAAAGGACCTAATTTATATCACCCTATTCGGTATGTTTTAACGGGAAGTGGAGCCGGAACTGAACTTTCTCATATATGTGAACTTTTGGGAAAAGATAATATTTTATATAGATTATCCAAATATATTTAATAAGGGAATAATATGATAAACGGAAAACCTTTAATATTAGCGGTAGACGACGAAGAAAATATCAGAAATCTTATAACTTATACATTCGAATCCTACGATATCGAAGTAAAAACCGCCGAAAACGGAAAAGCTGCAATAACTATACTCGAACAAAATCCAGTAGATGTTATTATAACCGATTTGCTTATGCCTACTATGACGGGACTCGCTTTGATAAGGGAAATGAAAAAGAGAAAAAGCTCAATACCGATTATTATAATTACAGCATACGGAAATACCGAAATGGTAAAGGAAATAATAGCGGAAGGCGTGTTTAGACTTATAGAAAAGCCTCTAGATTTCGACATATTAGTTCCTATAGTTCAGGAAGCTTTGGAATATAAAAATAAAAATTCTAAAAAATAATATATATAAACGCTTGACATATTTTACGAAATATGTTATATTTTGCTCAAGTTAATAAAAAAGTAATAGTAACGGGATAAAGTTAATTATGATAATTAAAAATACTATAAATTCCTTAAGCAAAGCAAAGCAAAGCAAAGCAAAGCTATATATTTGCAACTAATTATTTCTA
>CAZUEE010000063.1:0-9754 GCA_964619175.1 uncultured Brachyspira sp.
ATATTCAATCTCTCATACTAAATTTACATCCGCAATAATTCTGCCTGTAAAGTCCAGATTCGTTTGCGATTATATTAGTTTTTTTGAATCCATCTTTTTTCTTAAAATCTATATGCAAATATTCAATCGGATAATATTTTTGAGCTAATGAATTTCCTATAGATTCTATAACTTTGCTGTCTTTATGAGGGCTAATCGTCATAACTGTAGTCACATATTTTGCGTTTATATTTTTCGCATATTCGAAAGCCTTATTTATCCTATGCTTAAAACATAAATTGCATCTCGCTCCCCTTTCGGGCTCGTTTTCAAATCCTTTTATATCGTTATTCCATTCTTCGACATATTCTTCGTTTTCTTCTATATGAGTATTTATATTTAACGATTTCGCATAAAATATAAACTCGTCTCTTCTTCTTTCATATTCTTTTAACGGATATATATTCGGATTGTAAAAATAAAATATCGTTTCATAATCTCCGTTTTCAAGCAAAGTTTTTGGATAGCACATACAAATTGCGCAACAGGTATGAATAATTAATTTAGGTTTCATTTTTAACATTTTAAATTTTATATTTTTATTTTCAATTCTATTTTAATTTATTTTTTTAGAAGCCTTTAGAGTAATTGTTTTATCGTCAAAGCCGTTTATTATTATTTGATAGCCCATATTTTTTGCTTTTGTATTAATATCCACAGCGAGATTTCTACTAGTTCCCACATATTGAATCACATATCTCGAAGAATCTCCCGCAACTCCTCTGTTATAAACATTTTTAATATTTCCTATATTATTTTTAAGGGCATATTCAAAATCTATAGAATCTTCAAAATTAAGCCCCGAAACATAAATCGTATATTCCGAGCCGTTTTGAACTTCGCTTTGCCATTTGTTTACTATTTGACTAATAAAATTATCCGATATAGAATCTGCGGATTTTACCAACGCTATAGAATGAGCGTCTTTATCGCTTCCGCCAACTCCTCCCGTCTGATGAGTCGCTCTCGCTATTGTAGAATAATCGGAAATATTAATCGCCGTTATCGCAACATCGCTTCTATAACTTTTCATTGCCGTTCCTTGTATCGTAGTAAAATAGGATGCGGCGGCTTTTCCCAATATCGCTATTTGCGCTCCCGTAGATTCTGCTATTTTTTTAACTAAATCGGAGTCCGAATAATCTATATTTTCGCTTCTCATAATTTTTCTTAAAGAGCTAGAGTTTACAAATTTAAAACCTTTATCTCCCATGTTTTTTTCCAACCGCACATTAAAAGATTCGCTTAATTCTCCGTTTTCGTCCGTCACCAAAATAACTATTAACGGCATACTTTTTCTGTCCATAAGTATTCCCATAGCCTGCAAATTATCCTGAATCATATCGACTCCGACAACAGCCTCTATTTTTGAATACCAAACGGAAGTATTTTTGTTTATATTAAGCACTTTATAAGAAGAGATATAACCCGTAGTATTTTCGTATATTTTAGAATCTATCAATTTATTATTATTAACGGAAGCTACACCATGAATTATAGAACCTACTGCCTGCTCGACTGCGTTTCTTTTGGCGCTTTCAATCGCTCTCTCTATGGCGTTTGCCTCCCCTCTTCCATCTGTGGCAGCGAAACCTTCAGCTACTATTTTTGTGGTTTTCCCGCCTTTGAAATCGGGATTTTTCCAATTGTTTACGATTCCTATATCTCCCGTTTCTTCTCCGACATAAACTCCGCTATTTTTTGAAGTCGTAGCGCATGAAACGAAAAATAGTGATACAATTATATAAATTAATATTTTTTTCATTTATTATTTTTCAACCTAATTATTATAAATATTAATTATTTTATAACAAAGATATAATTTTGCAATAATCGATTAAAATATGAATTTAATAAACAAAAGCTATAAAAATAATAAAATTATCGCTTGATTTTTGTTTTTTTATAAAGTATAATAATTTACAAAATAAATTAATTGTTAGCCGAGATGGTGAAATTGGTAGACACGTCAGACTCAAAATCTGATTGGGGCGACTCAGTGAGGGTTCGATTCCCTCTCTCGGTAATTGCGTTTTTTGTATCTTAAGTCAAAGAGAATATTTTATGGATAGTTCCGTAATAGTTGTAGACGATAATAAAAGAGCGACTAAAATCAAGGCTTTTTTGGAGAGTTTTTCTTTAAATGTCTTTACGGCGGAAAATCTCTACGAATTAATGGGACAACTTTACAAATACAATATACGAACGCTCGTGTTTAATCCCGATTTGGTTTGGATTGACGCGATAGAATTTATATTGGAGTTAAAAAAAATCAATTCTCTAAACGAATGCAGAATATTCTTTCTATGCGAAAACACCGAAAAAGACATTAAAGAAAAAGCGAGAGAATTAAATATCATATGTTTGGATTATCCAGCAAATATGACAAAACTTATAAATTATATAAAAAATACTTAAATTTTATTTTATATTTTTTAATCTTATATTTTTCAATTTTTAAATCTCAAATTTTAAATCTCGAATCTTATAAAGAAAGTGCTTCCCTCTCCAATAATCGATTCTACCAAAATATATCCTTTATGCTCCATAATAATTTTTTCAACCGTAGCGAGTCCTATTCCCGTACCTTTTGATTTTGAAGTAAAATAAGGTTCGAATATTTTTTTTATATTCGAAGTTTCTATTCCAACTCCCGTATCCGTTATACTTACGGTGAAAAATTCTTTTCCGTCAATAATATCATGATAAGACGACAAATATATTATAGACTCCGTATCGTTGTTTTCCATAGCTTCTATAGAATTTTTTATTAAATTTCTGAAAGCCATGATAAGTTTGTCTCTATCCATATTGATAAAATAATCATGTTTAGTTAAAGACACTTCGAATTTTATATTTGGAGTATTTTTAAAAGAATCCAACACTTCCAAAATAACGGCGTTTATAGATTCTTTTTGATTGGAAATTTTAATCGAAAAAGAAAATTCTGAAAAAGATTTAATCAAAGTCGAAATCGAATTTGCGTTTTTTATTATAATATTAGTCGAATATGTTATTTTTTCTATATCTCTGTCGGACATGTTATTTTTTAAATTTCTTTCTATAAGTTCGGCGTTCATAACTATAGGCATAAGTGGATTTTTTATTTCATGCGCAACTTTAATGGCGGCTTCTCTCCAAGTTTCGAGTCTCAATCTTGTATTCTCTCTGTCTTTATGATATTTAAGCGCTCTCGCCATAATATTGAATCTATAAATAAGGTTTCTCAAATCATGAATTCCAGAAAATTTCATGTCTATGTCGAAATCGGCATTGGTTATGGAATTCGTAGCGTTTAATAGCAAACTTATCGGGCGCGTTATCAATCGAGATAAAATTATTCCGAATATTATCGAAAAAAATGTAGATATTCCCAAAACAAATATATATATAAGTTTTAATATAATAGAAAATTCATTTACGAACATGCTCGCAGAACTGTAAAGTCTAAAAGATTCCAAAGCGTTATTTCTAATTTCTATATAATTCGAAGACATAGGTTCTGACCATATAACATAATTATTTTTTCTAGAAAGCGGAATAATAGCATTGACATAAAACAAATTTCTATATTCGCTGTTTATAAATATTACCTCGTCTGTATATAATCTGTAATTGACATCCAGAGGCAGAAAATCGGCTAAATTAAAAAACACTGTGCTATAACCGTAATAAGAATTTGATAAAAACGCTATATTTTTAAAATTATGATAATTTTTAATCATATTATTTAACAATATATAATTATTGGAATTATTTGTAGGATTTTCCAAATCTATATGTCTATAAATATTATTAAAATAATTTGCTCCTATATTCGATATAACCGAAAGCATATTATTTTGCTTAACAACTATTTCATTATTCGACATATCTATAACATTATATATCGAATTATTAATGTCGCTTCCTATAAACAAATTAATATTCGATTTTATAATATAGGAAGAAATATAACTTATAATAAAACTTGGCAAAATGGAAATTAAGGACATAATTATAACTATAACCAATTTTATATGAGAACCTTCCTTTTTTTTGAGAGCCTCGATTATAAATTTTATTATCGTAATGATTCCTACACTGATGCTCGTAGAAGGAATAAATAATATTAAAAAGAAATTTACGGGATTAATATTCGGTTCGTATAAAAAATTTGTAGTAAACGCCGAAGCTATAAAATTCAATATTATAAACATGGATATTATGCTTAAATATATTAAACCGTAGCGATTTTTAATTTCCAAAAATAAATTTTTTATCTTTTTCATTTTAAAACTATTTAAAAATTATTTAATTTAAAAACTATTTTAATATTCTTTCCAATTCAAAAGCCATATCGTTCATATTTTTTAATTGACATGAATTAATTCCAAGTCTTATCGCCGTATTGACATTGTTCAAATTATCGTCTATAAACAAACATTCTTCTACTTTCAAATTAAATCTGTTTAATAATAATTCGTATATTTCATCGTTTGGTTTTATCATTTTCTCATAGGCTGAAACGACTCCGCCGATGCAAGTTTTTTCAAAAAAATCGGTTTTTTTACTTATGCATTCAAAAGTTTCAATCGACATATTCGACAAATAATAAATATTATATCCTTTTTCCTTATATTCTTTTAAAATATTTATATTATTATGATTCATATTAAGGCATAAAGTTAGGGAACTGTCGAAAAGTTTATTTAAAATATTCTTATATTTTGGAAATACCGATACAAAATAATTTCTCGCTCCTTCAAAAGACAAATCTCCCTTATCCATAAGCTGCCAATTATCGCTGCCGAATATTAAATTAAAAAAATTATCCTTATCTTCCGATTCTATATTTTTATCTATAAATCCTTCCGTGTCGAATTCGAATAGAACATTTCCTATATCCGAAATAATATTTTTTATCATAAAAAAATTCCTTAAAAATAAATTTCCTAATAATAATTTTTAATATTATAATTTTCTACAACATAAAAAACAAGTGGTTAAATCGTTTCGGTTAATTACTTGAAAATAGATAAATTTAATATAATATTAATTTTATGATTATTCTAAAAATGAAACTCAAAGGCGACAAAATATATATAAAAGTTTCTGGAGGCGACATATTTACGATTCCAAAAAACGGAACTTACGAGCTTGATATATACGAAGGAATGGAGCTCGAATACGAAGAGATTCCGCATATAAGAATGAGAGCCTACGAATCTTCCGCCAAAAAATCGGCGATTAATATTCTTAAAAGAAGTTTTGTAAGCGAAAATATGCTTAAAGAAAAATTATCTAAAAAAGGACATAAAAAAAGATTTGTAAATTATGCTATTAAATATTGCAAAGATTATGATTTAATAGACGATAAAAGATTCGTGAAAATAGCCGTCAATTCCCTAAAATTAAAAGGAAAAAGTAAAAGATATATAATAGATTATCTTAAAAAATCAAAAGTAAAAAATTCTTTAATAGAAAAAGCCTCAGATTCGATAAGTTATAAAATAGAAAGCAGAGCGTTAAAAAATGCCATAAGGAAATATTATAAAGTTTACGAAAACAAAGAAAATAGAGAAAAATATATTATAAAGACTTTAACGAGAAAAGGTTTTAAATATGACGATATAAAAAATTTACTCAAAAAATATTTAAAAAATAAAAATACTTGAAATATTACGAATATTGTTTATAATTTATAATTAAATTAGTTAATTAGTTAAAAATAATAAAAACAATTAATTGAAAAAAATTAAATCAAAAGGAGTTTTTATGGCAAGAGTAAAATTTGTGGAATACGAAGAGGCGCAAGGAAAAGTAAAAGAAGCCTTTGACGAACAGATAAAAAAAAGCGGAAGTGTCACCAACATGAAAAAAGCGCTTTTAAACGATTATGCAACTTATGACGCTTTTATGGGATGGTATGTTTCTTTCGCAAGATTAGTCGAGGTTGTGGGAAAAAGAGCAGCTATGATATTGGCGCATTCTGTATCGACTACAAACGGTTGTATTTTATGTTCTTTGTTTTTTGTAAGAGATTTAAAGGCAATCGGAGACGACCCAAAAAATCTTAAATTGGACGAAAAAGAAAAACTATTGTCGGAACTTGGAATGCAAATGGTAAAAGACCCAAACGCCGTTTCTGACGAATTAATCAATAATCTAAAAAAACATTTTTCGGATTCGGAAATTGTAACCATTGTCGGTTTTGCAGCTCAAATGATGGCTACAAATAATTTCAACGCCGTTTTGAAAATAGATTTGGATGATTCTTTAGTTCCTCTTGCGGGCGAATTTGAAAAGGAAACTTGGCGAGCAAAAAACAAATAATATAAAAATAAATAATCGGTAAATAACAAATGGTAAGTATCATAATAACCACAAAAAATTCGGAAGAGTTTATAGCAGATTGCATAAAATCGGTTATAAACTCTAATTATACTGCAACGGGAGAGATTGAAATAATAGTTGTCGACAATTATTCTATCGATAAAACCGTTTTAATTGCAAACTCTCTCGGAGCGACAACTTTTATAAAAGGGCCCGAAAGGTCTGCTCAAAGAAATTACGGAGTTCAAAAAGCTTCGGGAGAAATAATCGGAATTTTGGATGTGGATATGACATTATCCGAAAATGTTATAACCGAATGCGTAGAAATATTTCAAAATAACGAAAAAATAAAAGCGCTTTATGTTCCAGAAAAAATTTTTGGAAACGATTTTTTTAACAAAGTGAGAAATTTTGAACGTTCTTTTTACAACGCTACGGTAATAGACGGAGTTAGATTTTTCAGAAGGGAAGATTTTTTGAAAATCGGAGGATTCGATACTTCGATTACCGGAGCGGAAGATTGGGATTTGGACAGAAGAATAAAAAATGTCGGCGAAGTTTCGATAATAAAATCTCCATTGTTTCATCATGAAAATCATACTCTCAAAAAATATATCATAAAGAAAAGTTATTACGCTTCCAATTTTGACAATTATTTTAGAAAATGGGGATTCGACGAGACAACTAAAAAACAATTCGGACTTTATTATCGTTATATCGGCGTGTTTGTCGAAAAAGGAAAATGGAAAAAATTATTGCTTAATCCCGTTTTAGCTTTTTCAATGTATTTTTTACTCTTTTTAAAAGGGTTTGTTTATATTCTAGCTAAATTTAATATATCGAAAAAAGAAAGCGTTTATAATGTAAAATAATTTAATCTTTAATTTCTTTATAAACCTTGTAAATTCCGTTGCTTGAAATTATGGGGATATTCATATTTGTAATATTTTTAGAATCGTATAAATAATAAACTATATTCGCGCTATTTTGAATTTCGTCCAAATTATCGTTATAAACAAATTTTACATCGACCTCGTTCGTTATAATTGAAAGAGAAGCTTCGTTCCATTTGTCCTTGCTGTAAATAAAACCCATTTGACTAAAATAATCGTTTCCATTTTTTATAATAAATTGTTCTCCGTTTGAATCGTTTTCGATATTTCTAACCGTGTCTATATAATCTTTCCATCTGTAAGGTTCTTGATAATTTTTATAGAATATCATTATATTAAATGTCATCGCTATCGCGCTTAATATATAAAATATTGATATATAATTTAAATATTTAAATTTAGATTTAATTTTTAAGTTATAAAGTAAATAAATCATCGGAACGAAAGATAAAGCAAAAGCTCCATAATGATACCTAAATTGTCCGGCGATTCCTCTTCCTATAAGAGTTATAAAAATCGTCACGGGAAAATAAAGCAAAAATAATAAAAATAATTCTTTTATCAAAAATAAACTTCTGTCGTTTTTATAATTTTCGTTATTTTCAAATTTATATTCTTTATTTTTAAAAAATTTAACAACCGAATAAATAAAAGCTGTAATTATTAAAACCATCGATAAAATCAAGATAATTAAACAAAATATATAATAAGGATTATCGTTTAAATAAAAATCCATTATCTTTTTAAAATTATTCGCCGCATACATTACCGAAAATTCGTTTGTAGGAAACATAATAAGAGAATGAACTTGCGGAAAAGGAAAAACATTTCTAAGTTCGCTGTTAGTAGAAAAATTTAGCATTTTACTAGAGTTTAAAAATCCGTTTTTTATTTCGAAAACCAAATAAGGCAAATAAGTTAAAAACGATAAAAATATGCCGATTAAAAGAGATTTTATATTTTTTAATGTGGTTTTATATCTTAAAATCAAATAAACTATTACAGCTGGAACTATTCCGTAATAAACCGCAAAATGCGCCTGCCCCATTAAAGCGAGACAAGGAAAAAACATCATCGCAGGAATATTAAAAGTAGATTTATCTTCATAAAAGATATATTCGCCAAAAAGCGTTAAAAATATAAACGACAAAGATAGAGTTATATTAGGATTATAGAAAATATTATTCGTATAAACAAAATAAATATTGAATAAAATCAAAACCGATAAAACGCTCATAATAGAAAAGCCGAATCTTTTATAAATCCAAAATAGAAATATTAAAGCGGGAATAAACATCGTTATAAAATTAAAAACTCTCGCCATTTCCGTATCTTCGCAGCCTAATTTATAGCATAATAAATAATGAATATAGAAAAATCCGCCGGGAACTCTTGGCGCAACTTCTTTTAATAAAGGTCCCATTTCGAATCTTGAGCCCGTAGTTGGAATTTCTCCTTTTTCGTAAAATTGTTTCATATCGTAAAAATGCGTCATAAAATCTACAAAATCCGTACCAGCTTTTTCAAACGCGTATATTCTATTAAATATCGTTAAAGAAATCGATAAAATCAAAAGAATTGACGATATATAAATTAAAGTTTTTTGAGAATTCATTTTTAAATCCTTATCAAATATCTAAAACATTTTTAAAATATAAAATTAAAACAATTGTTAGTTAAAAGATATAATTTACGCTTTGTTTAACGAATTTATAGTATGTTAATTTATAGCATTTTCATTAATCATATTCGACTTATTTCGCTTATTTATTAATTATAAAAACTATATCATATTAAAAAATATATCAATATTTATAAAAAATAAAACGGCGTTATATTATAAAAAATATTAATAAAAATTTATTATAAAAATAACGCCGAAGTTATAGGATTTATTATTGATGTTTCTCTTTATCCAAATTGGCAATATATTTATCGAAAGTATATAAATTTCTTCCTTTCAAATCGCCCAAAATTTTAATAGTGTCTATAATATCGTTAAATAATCCTTCCTCTTCAAATTGTTCGTTCATAAACCAATCTAAAAAATTCAAAGTTATATAATCTTTATCATCCATAGCTTCGTCTACAAGTTTTTTTATTAAAGCGGTTACATATCTTTCATGTTTAACGACTTTATCAAAAACTTCTTCAATTGATGAAAAATCATGTTCTGGTTCTTTCATAGCGTTTATAATAGGCTGTCCGCCCGCCTTCTTAATAAAATCGTTAAATTTTTCCAAATGGGTATGTTCTTCCGCCGAATGATTACCCAAAAAAGCGGCGCAACCATTTAAGCCATGTTTTGCGCACCAACCAGCCATATTAAAATAAAGATTAGCCGAGTAATGCTCTTCGTTTAACTGATTGTTTAAAAGTTTAATGGTTTTTTCTGAAATTATTGGCATAAAATCTCCTTAATTTAAAATTTAGATATAATATTTTTAATTTATAAAATTGTATTTTAGAAGTGTAAATATGTCAATAGATTAAAAATTTAAATATAT
>CAZUEE010000063.1:9854-13265 GCA_964619175.1 uncultured Brachyspira sp.
TAAAGAATATTTTATATTATAAAAATATATTATTAATTTTAGCGGTAAATATTCAATTTTTTTAATATATTTTTTAATATAATACTTGAATTTGATAAAAAAATGTATTATACTATATATTAAGCATATCGTATAAATACGATGTGAAAATACATTTCTTGGAGATTTTAATTATGTCAAAAAAAATAGTATTAGCCGGGGCTTGTCGCACGGCGATTGGAAGTATGGGCGGTTCTTTAAGCACCGTTCCCGCAGCCGAATTAGGCGCTGTAGTTATTAAAGAAGCTTTGAAAAGAGCAAATGTTCCAGCCGATAAAGTGGATATGGTTTATATGGGCTGTATTTTACAAGCGGCTCAAGGACAGAATATAGCTCGTCAAAGTTCTATAAAAGCAGGTTTACCTGTAGATGTTCCCGCTATGACTATAAATGTGCTTTGCGGTTCTGGTTTGGGTGCAGTTAATCTCGCTGCTTATATGATAGCATCAGGAAATGCCGATATAGTTGTTGCAGGCGGAACTGAAAATATGTCCCTTGCTCCTTATGCTTTGAAAAACGGCAGATACGGTTATAGATTGGGTAACGGTTCTTTGATAGATACGATGGTTAATGATGCTCTTACGGATGCTTTCAATAATTATCATATGGGTATAACGGCTGAAAATATTTGTGACGATTGGAAATTAACGAGAGAAGAATTAGACGAATTTGCCGCTAGTTCTCAACAAAAAGCGGTAAAAGCCATAGAATCCGGAGCTTTCAAAAAAGAAATAGTTCCCGTTACAATTAAAAATAAAAAAGGCGACATAGTATTCGATACCGACGAAGGACCAAAAACTGGAATAACAGCAGAATCATTATCAAAATTAAAACCAGCATTTAAACCTGACGGAGGAAAAGTAACAGCCGGTAATGCTTCAAGTATAAACGATGGAGCAGCCGCTATAATAGTTATGAGCGAAGAAAAAGCAAAAGAATTGGGAGTTAAACCTATGGCTACTTGGATTGCCGGAGCTTTGGCCGGAGTAGAACCAAGAATTATGGGAATTGGACCTGTGGCTTCTACTAAAAAAGTTATGGCTAAAACGGGATTAACTATTAAAGATTTTGACATTATAGAAGCTAACGAAGCTTTCGCCGCTCAATCAGTTGCTGTAGGTAAAGATTTGGGTATCGATGTTGAAAAACAACTTAACCCTAACGGAGGCGCTATAGCTTTGGGACACCCTGTAGGAGCTTCTGGTTGTAGAATACTCGTTACTTTACTTCATGAATTAGAAGCAAAAGGAGCGAAGAGAGGTCTTGCCACTTTATGTGTAGGCGGCGGTATGGGTTGTTCTGTTATAGTAGAAAGAGAATAAAATATTTTAAACGGGTTTAGATATATTCTAAACTCGTTTTTAATAAATAGTTTTTTATTTATTAAAATATGGAGGATAATAGTATAAATGGAATTCGTTAAATATGAAGAAAAGGATATGATTGGCTATATTACGATTAGTAGAGAAAAGGCTTTGAACGCTTTAAACTCTCAAGTATTGGACGAATTGGATAAAACTTTCGATTCGGTTGATATTAAAACTATTCGATGTTTGATATTAACCGGTGCGGGAGATAAATCATTTGTCGCTGGAGCCGATATATCCGAAATGAGCACATTGAGTAAACTTGAAGGCGAAGGATTCGGAGACAAAGGAAATAAAGTATTTCGTAAAATAGAAACTTTCCCAATTCCCGTTATAGCCGCTATAAACGGTTTCGCTTTGGGCGGAGGATGCGAAATAGCTATGAGCTGCGATATTCGTATATGTTCCGATAATGCCGTATTTGGACAACCCGAAGTTGGACTTGGAATAACTCCCGGATTCGGAGGCACTCAAAGACTTCCGAGAATAGTTGGAATCGGTATGGCAAAACAGATGATATATTCTGGAAAAAATATAAAGGCAGACGAGGCTTTGAGAATAGGACTCGTTAATGCCGTTTACCCTCAAGCCGAACTTATGGCTAATGTTGAAAAATTGGCTAAATCTATAGCTAGTGCGGCGCCTATAGCAGTTCGTAATAGTAAAAAAGCGATTAACGATGGTTTGCAGGTTAATATGGATAAGGCAATAGAAATAGAAGAAAGACTATTTGGAAACTGTTTTGAAACGGACGACCAAATCGAAGGTATGAAGGCTTTTTTGGAAAAAAGAAAAGTTGATAAATTTTTAAATAAATAAAAATATCATAAAAAGTATTATAAAATTCAAGGAGTTAAAAATGAAAATAGGAGTAATTGGCGCGGGAGCTATGGGTTCTGGTATAGCTCAAGCTTTTGCGACTACAGAAGGCTATGAAGTTTGTCTATGCGATATAAAAGAAGAATTTGCAGCCAACGGTAAGGCAAGAATAGTAAAAAGTTTCGACGGCAGAGTAGCCAAAGGAAAAATGGATAGAAGCGAAGCGGATAAAATTGTTTCAAAAATATCTATAGGTTTGAAAGAAATTTGTAAAGACTGCGATTTAATAGTGGAAGCCGCTTTTGAAAATATGGAAGTAAAGAAAACTACATTTAAAGAATTGCATGAAATTTGCAAACCCGATTGCGTATTTTCTTCAAATACTTCTTCTTTGTCAATAACGGAAATAGGAGCGGGAATAGGCAGACCGGTAGTAGGAATGCACTTCTTTAACCCGGCTCCGGTTATGAAATTGGTTGAAGTTATTTCAGGTATCAATACTCCGAGAGAAGTTGTGGAAAAAATCATAACTATTTCAAAAGAGATAGGAAAAACTCCCGTTGAAGTTAACGAAACGGCTGGATTTGTAGTAAATAGAATACTCGTTCCAATGGTTAATGAAGCTATAGATTTATATTCTATGGGTGTAGCTTCGGTAGAAGGAATAGACAACGCTATGAAACTTGGAGCAAATCACCCTATGGGACCTTTGGCTTTGGGAGATTTAATCGGACTCGATATAGTTTTGGCTATTATGGAAGTTCTTCAAAGAGAAACGGGCGACCCAAAATATCGTCCAAGTGCATTGCTTAAAAAAATGGTTAGAGGCGGTATACTCGGACAAAAAACTGGAAAAGGATTTTATGATTATTCAAAATAATTATTGATTTTCATAATAATAGTAAATAATCAAAAATAAGCGAGGGGAAATAAATTCTCTTCGCTTTTTTATTATATTTTTAATTTCATTTTTGTAATCTCCGATTTGTTTATATTGTTTGCTATTATATATATACGCTAAAAATAATATTATTATAATAAATAATGTTATAAGCGTATATATAAATAGTTTTTTCCAAAAAGCTATTTTTCTAGCTATGCTATCCGCTATTCGTATGCTTTCCTCTATAATATTTTTGTTTTCCATACTTCTATATTAAATTATATTTGCGGAAAAAACAAGGTT
>CAZUEE010000064.1:0-13040 GCA_964619175.1 uncultured Brachyspira sp.
TGGAAGATATTGGAAAACCTGTGATAGAAAAGGTAGATATTGATAGTATAATATAAAATTATATATAGTATTTAACTTGACAATTTATAATTATTACATTAATATTATAACTATTCTCCGCGTATCTTTGGACGATTTTTGTTTTTGGGAGTAGTTTAAACAATATGAATGAAGAATTATTTTCAAGAAAAGAATCCGTTAAAGATATTTTTTTTATTATAGAGGATAAATTAAAAAAAGGCTTATTCGAAGAGTCTATGGAAGACTTCGATAGAATAATGAATATGGACTTCGAATATGCCGATTTATACGAAAATATATCATGCGTAAAATTTTGGATAAACAGGCTTGATAATTTAAATAAATTAAAAGAGGATTATTTAGAGTATTGTAAATTTTTGGATTTTTCTTATAAGAAATTTTGTAGCTTTATAAGAAAGGAAAATTATAAGAGCGATTTAATATCTATAAAAGCTATTCATTATTTTGTTTATAACGAAATAATCGAATCGTTAAAGTCCAAAGATATTAACGGAAAAGAACAGTTGCATTTATTATCGAACGCGTTTATAGAATTGGAGGATTATTCGAGAGGCTTAAAGTCTTATGAATATTTAAATACTATTGAACCTTATAATTCGAATACTCTCGGATTTATTGCCGAAATTAATCATAAATTGGGAAATGAAAGAGATGCAAAAATGTATATTAGAGAGGCTTTATTTTACGAACCTCTTAATATTGAATTTGAAAGAATTACAATTGAAGCCGTGATAGAAATTAAGGATATAATAAAAAAGAGGGGAAAACATAATAATAGCGAGGAAGAGATTATAAGTTGGATGAGTGCTTACGGCGAACTTATGAATATCCTCGATATAAAAAAAGAATTAAACGAAAAAGAGGAAATCGAATTAAGAAAAAATATTTCGAGGCTCGAGGCAGATTATAGAAAGTTTAAGCTAAGAGATAAAGTAGCTCCCAAACTTTTATCTTCTTACGCTTTTCTTACGACTTGTCTTATAACGAGGCATAATAATTCAGATATGGAAGAGATAAAAATATTGGGAAGAAAAATGGCGACTATAGATGAAGAATTGTTGCAATATTATATAAAAATATTAAATAAGAGGTGAACTATGTCGGAAGCTCTACAAAAATTAGAAAATATATTTATAGAAGAAACTTTTACAAGAAAGCCTTTATTAAATTATACCATTAAATACTTTGCGGATTTAAGCGGGATAATAAACGATATTAACGATAAAAACAAAATAGAATCCGCTATAGATACGGCTAAAATGCAGTTGGAAAAAAATCAGCAGCATATATCGGCTTTGTATTCAATCGGATTCTTAAATTTGAAACTTGAAAATTATTCCGATATGAATTTGGATAAACTTTTGGGAATTTTTAAAAATGCAAAAAAATGGAATATAGTTGAATATATCGCTCAAAAAATTTTGGACGAATATTACGAAAGCGATTATGCCTTAAGATATTTGGCAAATTATTATCAGATTTCAAATAGAGAAACAGAAGCTGTTGAAATTTGGGAAAGATTAGTAAAATTCGACACTTCCAATCCCGAGTTGCCCGAAAAAATAGCTCATATTAAAGAAACATCGGGAGATATAGCAAGCGCCGTTCATTATTATAAAATATCTTTCGAGAGAAATCTTGTCAGAAAAAGAAATAATGCCGAAAGCAATATAAAAAAAGTTTTGGAATATGAGCCTGACAATTATAATTATTTGCTAAAATACGAATCAGCATTGTATGAACTTGTGGATGCAAATATTATGATTGATGTTTGGAAAATGATATTCTTCTATTATTTTGAAAATGCAAGATATAACGAAGCTTTGAAAACTATCAAGAATCTGCTTAATTACGAACAATCGATAGTCGCTCAAAATAATAAAAAGGCAAAATTCTTCAGACATAGATTGGTAGATGTTTATAAGGCTTTATATCCGAATCATACTCTTTTTGAAAAAATAGAAGAAATATCGGCGATAACGAATGTAAATAAACCGCCAAAATCCTGTTTGGAAATTTTTGAAAAATATATACAATACGATGTCGACAAATATGTTATTCATAGAAATTTCGGCGTTGGAAAGATTAAAGCTATAACTATAAACGACATTAAAATAAAATTTGTTTCGCAAGAAGAAGAGAGAAAAATGACTTTCGATATGGCTATTCAATCTCTCACCACTTTGCCTGAAGACGATATAAATGTTTATAAGGCATATAAACTTAACGAATTGAAAAAGATTGCCGAAAAAAATCCTACGGAACTTTTAACTATAATCTTAAAATATAGAAAAACCATAACCACAAAGGATTTGAAACAGGAATTAACTTCAAGTCCGGCGGTTATATCTGAATCTTCTTATCCAAAATGGCTCGAATCGGCTAAAAAATCGGTGCGCGCTTCGACTACAGTTAAATTTGATAAAAATACATTCTTATATAACGAAGAAGCAGAAACTTACGATGCAGAGAGTTTGTCTAAATTTAATAAGACTAAAAATTTCTTTGAAAGATATCAAATCTACATGGAATATTTAACCTATACTCCAAATTTAAACTCGGAAGAAGCGAAAGAAATGCATGATTATTTTGTTAATATGGCAAAGGACAAAAATGCAGAAAACGATGCTAGAATAATAAGCGCTATATATTTAAAAATATCGGGAGATAGCGAAAAAGATATTCCTTCGCTTTCGGATATAATTAAAGACATAAGCGATTATACTCATATATACGAAATTCTTCCTTCTTCTAATTATAGAGATAAATTTCTTAAGGCGATTTGGGACGGAAAAAACGAAGAGTATTACGATATTATATTAAAAATATTATATTCTCCTCAAGTGAAGAATCATTATTTAATCGTAAATAAATTATTCGAGGATGGCAAAACCGACATATTATCAAAAACTATAGACGATATATTTTTGCATTATAGAGAATATCCCGAATCTTTCGTTTATTTCGCTCAAAAGATTCTTGACGGCGAATATTCTGACAAAACCGAAGGCGGAATTAAAATAAATAAAAATTCTTTAATGATAGGTTTATTGAGCATAATATCTCATTTGTCAAAAATGGTGGACAATAAAGAAACCGCTGTTCAAGGCAGAAAACTTTTAAAAACGGTTTACGAGCTTGTATTCGATAAAAATTATCTTTTAAAATTTATAGAAACAGAATCGGAAGAGGATGTAAAAATTATATTCGGCGAATTCCAAAAACTAGTTAATTTGGAACAGCATTATAAAACCGACATTATATCCGCCGTTATTAAACGATTCCCTAATTGGAAAATATAATTTATTAAATGCAAAACGAAACAAATAAAAAAATATGCGTTATAACCGACATAAACGGAATATACGGATTCGGACATTTTACACGAATGAAATTTGTCGCAAATAAACTTCAAAATTTTTATGATTTTATATTTTCTTCGATTAATGACGAAAGCGAATTATATTCTCAATTAAAAGAAAAGACGAATATAGAAACTTGCAAATTTAACGAAATAAAAAAAATATCTCCTTATTTAATAATAGTCGATTGCAGAGAAGTTTGCAAAAAATATATAAAACGATTAAAAAAAATCTCTCCCGTTATAATCGTAGACAGCGTTGGGGAAGAAAGAAAATTTGCGGATATAGTTATAGAGATGCTTCCAAATTTGGATGATTCTAATTTGGTTAATGTAAAGCCTTTTTCATTAACGGTTTTTAATTCGAGTATAAAACCTAAATACGACATAGAAGCTCCGATACTCGTTTATTTGGGTTTTAATAATAATTTAAAAAATAAAGCGTTTCAAATTATCTCCAAAATAAAAAATAAAAAATTTATATTTATAGAATCCGAACTTGAAAGCGAAAATATAATATCAAAAAGCTTCTCTCCCGACATATTTGAAAATCCGTATTCGGCGGTTATAACTTATTTCGGGCTTACGGCTTTTGAATGCGCAGAATCTAAAATTCCCGTGATATTGTTGTCTCCTACAAAATATCATGACGATTTGGGAAATAAATGCGGCGATATATTCTTTAATTTGGGATTTTTTGAGGATGTAAATATCGAAGATGCTTTTTATAAAATAAACGAATTTCTTTTTAATTTGGATTTGCAAAACGAATATAAAGAAAAAGCTAAAAATATAGACACTAAAAAATCAATCGAAAGAATAAAAACTATAATAGACAATATCGAAAATTTTAAAAATATAAAATGCCCCTTTTGTAAATCTAAAAATATAAAAATAAAAAATAGAAATGCCGAGTCCAATTTGTATAAATGCGAAAAATGTAAATCTCTATTTAGAAAATATTTTCTTCCCGTTTCTACAGATTATTCCTCAAAATATTTTATCGAAGATTATAAAAGTCAATATGGCAAAACCTACGAAGAAGACGAAGAGAATTTAAAAGCGCTTGCAAAAAAACGTCTAAAAATAATAAATAATATCAAACCTGCTGGTAAAATTTTAGATTTAGGTTCGGCTATGGGATTTTTCTTAAAAGAAGCTTCTTTAAACGGATACGAAACGGAAGGAATAGAGATAAGCGAATATGCCACAAATTACTGCGTCGATAACCTTAATTTGAATGTTCATAATATTTCTTTGCTCGACTTTGAATATAAAGAAAAAGAATACGATATAATAACCGCTTGGTATGTTTTGGAGCATATAAACGACTTCGATAAACTGCTTAAAAAAATATTATTTTCTCTTAAAGACGATGGCATTTTGGCTTTGGCTATGCCCAACGGAAACGGAATAAGCGGCAGGTATAATAAAAACTATTTTAATAAAGTTCCGTTAGACCATGCGTTTGAAACGAATCCAAAAGCTTTGAATAATTTTTTAAAAATATATTCTTTAAAAATAGCGCATTTGGAAAATCAAAGCGTTTATTATGGCAGATTTTGCGATATTTTTAATTTGCAATTTTTAAAAGAAAATAAAACTTTAAAAAAATTATACAAATTCTTTTCCAAAAAATATAATTTGGGCGACACTTTCGAATGCGTATATAAAAAATATTAAATAAATGATAAGTTATAATCGTTAAAAGGAGTTGACAAAATCCGAAATGGGATTTATAATTTATATATCCGAAATCGGAATTTTAATTAAAAGGATACAATATGAGTGTAAAGGGAAAAAGTAGGGAATTATATCGTATTTTCAATGAAAGCGAACAATTGTATAACGATTATGCCTATCGTTGCGGTTTGTCGCCGTCTTCGTTATGGATTTTATACGCTTTATACGAACCTAACGAAGTATATATGCAAAACGATATTGCAAAAATCGTGTCTTTGCCCAAACAAACTGTGAATTCTTCTATAGCTGGATTAATTAAAAGAGGATATATAGAACTCGAGCATATTGAAATGACGAGAAACGGAAAAGCGGTTAAATTGACAAAAGACGGAAAAAAGTTTTGCAAAAAAGTTATTACACCTTTAATCGAAGTTGAAGAATCTTCGTTATCGAATATGTCGAAAGCCGAAGTCGAAACATTCTTTACATTATTAAACAAGATGTCTTTAATTTTTAAAGACAAAATGGAAACGATATGTAAAAAATATAAAAGAGGAAATAAATGAGATTGATTTTAAGATTTTTGAAACCTTATTGGAAAAGTTTAATTATAATTTTACTCGCGCTTATTGTCGATTTATTGGGTGCTTTGCTTATTCCGACAATTACGGCTAATATGATTAATCTTGCGGTTCAAAATGCCGACTTAAACCTGATAATAGAGAAAGGATTTGTTATGTTCGCATTTTCTTTAATGTCGGGACTTGGAGCTTTGCTCGGAAGTTGGGTTTGCGCTAGATTATCTTCTAATATAGGAAGAGATATTCGAAACGCCATTTACGATAAATCTCTATCTTTTTCGCAGTCCGACTTTGAAAGATTCGGAGCAGCTTCTATGATAACTAGAACTATGAACGATGTAAATATTATACAACAAGGTTTCGTGATGTTCATGCAAGTTATTATTCCCGTTCCGATAATATCCGTATTGGGAGTCTATTTTGCTTTTCGCATCAACAAAAACATGGGATTTTTATTTTTAATCGTAATATTTTTTATTATGCTCGTGTCGGTTGTGGTTATAAGATACGCTTATCCTATATATAAAAAATTACAATACTTTTTAGACAGAATGAACACCGTTTTAAGAGAAAATATAACGGGGGTTAGGGTAATTAGAGCTTTTAATAAAGAAAATTACGAAGTTAATAGAATGAAAAAATCTTTTTCCGATTACGCAGAATTGTCTATCAAAGCCAATTATATATTTGCATCGTTGGATAGTTTCGGTATGATTATTATTAATTTGTCTATAATCGCGATTTTTTATCTAGGCGGAAACAATATCGGCAGAGGAGCTATGCAAATCGGAGATATTACCGCTATAACGGAATATTTTATAATGGTTTTACTTTATATAATTTTTGCTCAAATGGTAATCATACTCTTGCCAAGAGCTATTGCATGTTTAACTCGTATATCCGAAGTTTTATATATAACGCCAAAAATCATTGACGGAGAAAAAAGCGATTTTTCGGATATTTCTTCGGACATTATAAGATTGGAAGATGTTAATTTTCGTTTTGAAAACGCCGATGAATACGCGTTAAAAAATTTATCTTTTAGCTGTAAAAGAGGAGAGACTACCGCCATAGTCGGAGGAACGGGAAGCGGAAAGTCTACTATAGCCAAATTAATTTTGCGTTATTACGATATTAGTTCGGGCAAGATATCGTTAAAGAATAGAGATATAAGAGATATTCCGCAGAGAGTTTTAAGGGATTCTATTTCTTATGTTCCGCAAAAGGCTTGGCTTTTCTCGGGAACTGTGGCGGATAATTTAAAATACGGAAACCAAAATGCAAGCGAAGAAGAAATGTTAAACGCTCTTCGTATAGCTCAAGCGGATTTTATAAATGATTTAAACTCTCCCGTCTCTCAAGGCGGAACTAATTTCTCTGGAGGACAAAAACAGAGATTATCCATAGCGAGAGCCGTTATAAAGAAATCGGATTTATATATTTTCGATGACAGCTTTTCGGCTTTGGATTTTAAAACGGATGCCGCTTTGCGTAAAGCTATAGCAAAAGAAATAAAAGATGCTGCAATTTTAATAATAGCTCAAAGGATAAGCACGATAATTCATGCTAAACAGATTATAGTTATAGACGACGGCAAGATAGCGGGAATCGGAAATCATGATTATTTATTAAAAAATTGCAATGTATATAAAGATATAGTCGAGTCTCAAATGAAAGGAGAAAATTTAAATGGAAAATAATCAATTCGAAGAAGAATTATTTGAAATAAAAAACGCGAAAGGAACTATAAAAAAACTAATAAAGTCGATGTTAAGACAGAAAATAAGACTTTGTATAGTCGTAATTTCCGTAATCTTTTACACGACATTTAGTATTATAGCTCCTTTATTCAGCGCAAAAGCTATAGACATTATTTGGTATAATATAAAAGAATCTCTATCTTTGGGAAAAACTTTTAAAATCACTTGGGAAATCGGAGGTTTTCAAATATTTACGCTTTTTTTAGTTTATATGGGAAGAGGATTATTTTATAGTTTGCAAAATTTTGTTATGTCGAGTTTTGCCGAAAAACTTAATTTGCATCTCAGAGAAGAGATAAGCAAGAAATTTCAAAAACTTAATTTGGAATATTACGACAAATATAGAGTCGGAGAAATTATGAGTCCCGTGGTAAACGATTTGGATAAAATGTCGGAAGCCTTACAAATGGGACTTTTAAAATTATTTACTTCTGTAGCAACTATAATAGGCTCTATTTTAATTATGTTTTCTTTTAGCGTTTCATTAACTATCATATTTCTTTCGTTTACGGGAATTTCCCTTTTGCTTACAAAAATAGTTTCCAAAAAAACTTTAAAATACGCTTCCGAAAGACAAAGTTATGTAAGCAAATTAAACGGATTAATCGAAGAATCTTATAGTGGAAGAATGATAATCAAAGCATTTAATTACGAAAATACAAGTTTAACCCGCGTTTATAACGCTACCGAAGAGCTTGCAAAAATAACCAAAAAAACGGATTTTGTAATAAACGCCATCAATCCTCTTATAAGACTTGTAAACAGATTTGGGCAGGTTATAATAGTAATTTTCGGAGGATTAATGCTACTTAACGGAAAATTTAGTCCCGGAAAATTTCAAGCGTTTTTTGAATATGTTGTTGGAGCGGGCGAACCTATAACGGAAATGTCTTTCATGATTAATTCGATTCAATCGGCGCTCGCTTCGGTTGAAAGAGTTTATAAACTATTGGAAGAAAAAGAAATTACGGACGACTCTAAATTTATTTCAAAATTGGAAAATATTAAAGGAAATGTGAGTTTTAGAAATGTCAAATTTGGATATTCTACCGATAATCTTTTAATTAAGAATGTGAATTTTGATGCAAAAAGCGGACAAAAAATAGCCATAGTCGGAAGCACTGGAGCGGGGAAAACCACGCTTATAAATTTGCTTATGCGTTTTTACGATATAAACGAAGGAAATATTTTACTTGACGAATACGACACTAAAAATATATCTAGAGCCTCTTTAAGAGAAAATTTCGGAATGGTATTGCAAGATACTTGGCTTTTTGAAGGAACTATTGCCGAAAATATCGCCTATGGAAAATCGGGTGCTACAAGGGAAGAGGTTATTAAAGCGGCTAAAATTGCTAGAGCGGATTTCTTTATCAGAACTATGCCAAACGGATACGATACTATTTTAAATAACGATGCTGAAAATATATCCATAGGACAGAGACAACTTTTAACCATCGCTAGAGTAGTGTTATGCAATCCCGCTATATTAATTTTGGACGAAGCGACATCCTCAGTCGACACTAAAACCGAAATAGAAATTGTAAAAGCTATGAAAACTCTTATGCAAAATAGAACTAGTTTTGTAATAGCTCATCGTCTTTCTACAGTAATAGATGCTGATTTAATTTTGGTTATGCGTTTGGGAAATATCATAGAACAAGGAAATCATAAGGAACTTTTGAACGCCAAAGGTTATTATTACGAACTTTATAATAGTCAATTCGCATAATATTTTAAATTTTCAATATTTAAAATTACTCGGCTACGCCTAAAGAAATATATTTTATTCCTCTTTCGTTCATTCTATTTTTTTCGAATTGATTTCTTCCGTCAAATATAATCGGTTCTTTAAGCGTATTTTTTATTTTGTCAAAACTCGGTCTTTTAAATTCGTTCCATTCGGTTATTAAAATCAAAGCGTCCGCATTTTCCAAAGCCTCATAAGAATTTGAAGAATAATATATTTTACTTCCGAAAATACTTTTTGCCGTTTCCATAGCTTTAGGGTCGTATGCTTTTATTTTTGCTCCCTTTTCCAAAAGCATGTCTATAATCGTTATGGCGGGAGATTCTCTCATATCGTTAGTTCTCGGTTTGAAAGAAAGCCCCCATACTGCGAATGTTTTATTCTTTATATCGTTATTATAATGTTTCAAAATTTTATTTACAAAAATTTTTCTCTGATTCACATTAACTTTATGAGTCGCTTTAAGCAAATCGGAATCTATACCAAAATCGGAAGCCGTTTTAATAAGCGCCTGAACATCTTTTGGAAAACAACTTCCTCCGTATCCCAAACCATGAAACAAAAATTGATTTCCTATTCTTTTATCGCTTGACATACCGATTCTAACCAAATCGGCGTTTGCTCCGACTTTTTCGCTTATATTTGCCATTTCGTTTGCAAAAGATATTTTTGTCGCAAGAAAAGCGTTTGCAGCATATTTTGTCATTTCGGCGGATTTTATATCCATAATGATAATCGGGTTTCCCGTTCTCGTAAAAGGATTATAAATATCTCTCATTATGTCTATAGCTTTTTCGGAGTTAGAACCTATAACGACTCTATCGGGTTTTAGGAAATCGTCTACGGCGGCTCCCTGTTTTAAGAATTCGGGGTTTGAAACGACATCGAATTCCCCTTTATAATTCTTTTTAATTTCATCTTCCACTAATTTATGAGTGCCTACGGGAACGGTGGATTTGTCGACTATAACTTTATATTCGTTATTTTCACTCATAGCTTTTCCTATACTGTTTGCAACCGACAAAACGAAAGTTAAATCGCATTGTCCGTCATCTCCCGAAGGAGTTCCCACAGCGATAAAGCAAGCGAGAGATTTTTTTACGGCATAATCTAAATCGTTCGTAAACTCTAATCTGCCTTCGGAAACATTTGAAAGTATAATCTCTTCGAGTCCGGGTTCGTATAAAGGGGTGATTCCGTTTTTTAATTTTTTTAATTTTTCTTCGTCATTATCTACGCATATAACATAATTTCCCATTTCAGCCAAACAAGCTCCCGTAATTAATCCGACATAGCCCGTTCCAACTATACATAATTGCATATCTAATTCCTTATATTTAATATAGACATTTAATTTTTTATGTAATATACTATAATGAATTATTTTATTTTTCAAGTAAAAATTTCCGCTTATTTAAGTAGATATTTTTATTGTTTTTTCCGAAAATAAATAATAGCGCTATATACGAGGATTGGAGATGGACGATTATATAAAAAGTCTTCTTAAAGATTTTTTTGAAGAAGCATTCGATATGCTTGACAGACTCGAACAGAATATTCTTATTTTGGACAAAGACAGAAATAATACGGATGCATTGCAGGAAATTTTTAGAGCCGTTCACACATTGAAAGGAAGCGCGGGAGCGGTTGAACTTTTCGACACTCAAAAATACGCTCATAGATTTGAAGATTTGCTCGATTTGATAAGAGGAAATAAAATAAAAGTTGACGATAAAACCGTAGATATATTATTAAAAGGAATCGATATATTAAAAGAACTTATTAACAGCGCAAGCGAAGAAAAAGAATATTCGGGAAATATAGAAGAAGATATAAAAAATTTGGACGCTTTTAAAAATTCTAAATTGGGTTTGGTAAATTCAAAAAGTTTAGATATAGAAGAAGACTCAAAATCGATTTCCGAAGGCAAATACGATAATTTAAATTTTGATAATTCTGTTTTGGATTCTATAAGAGAAAACATCGAGGACGGAGTTAAAACGAAATTGGTTTATGTTAAATTTAATGCCGAAAGCCCCATGAAAACTGTAGGCGGAGTTCAGGTTTATATGGAGCTTAAGTCGAGCGGAGAGGTTATAGCGAGCGTTCCTAATCTACAGAATTTGGAAGGAGATGAATTCTATCAAAATGTAATTTATGTTTTGGAAACTATCGAAGAAGACGAAACTATTATAAACAATATTACTTTACCCGAAATAACTGAAGAAATAAAAATAGAAGAGTTTATACTTGAAGAATACGAAAAATTCTTGCAAGAAAAACGAGAAAAAGAATCGCAACAATCTCAATCTAAAACGGCTCAAGATTCTCAAACAAGTCAATTAAAAAACGAAAAAGATATAAAACATGAAAGGCAAAGTTCTTTTTTAAGAGTAGAAAGCGAAAGAATAGACGATATGATGAATCAAGTTGGAGAGCTTGTAACGAATAAAAGTTCATACGAGCAATACGACGACGATTTAACAGCATACAGCAAAGTTATAGACAATAGCATAAACGATATTAGAAAATATTATAAAGACAGTATTATTCAAATATTAAGAAAACTAGAATATTACGCAAATAAAAAAGAAATTAAGGATTTAAGAAATGTATATCTTGACGGATTTAACGAAAAGATTAACGAAATAGTAAAAATGGAAGAGAATTTTAAAGCCACTTTGGATAAATTTAGAAATTCCTATCAGCTTCTTACGAGAGTAACGACCGATTTGCAAGAAACCGTAATGAAAATAAGGATGCTTCCAATTGCTCAAACTTTCAATAGATTCCCTCGTTTAATTAGAGATTTGTCTAGAAATTTGGGAAAAGAAGTCAAACTTGAGATGTCGGGAGAAGAAACCGAACTTGATAAATCGGTTATAGAAGTTTTGGTAGACCCTTTGATTCATATAGTTAGAAACGCTATGGACCATGGAATAGAGATGCCAGAAGAGAGAGAAAAAGCGGGCAAACCGAGAGAAGGAACTATATCGTTAAACGCTTCTCATAACGGAAATTTAATCGTGATAAAAATATCGGATGACGGAAAAGGAATGTCGCCTCAGAAAATATTTGAAAGCGCCGTTAAAAAGGGACTCGCTTCGGCAGATGCAAAATTAACCGAAAAACAGATGCTCGAATATATATTTGCTCCGGGATTTTCTACGGCGACTCAAGTTACGAATCTTTCGGGAAGAGGAGTCGGAATGGATGTGGTAAAAAAAAGTTTGGATAAAATAAATGGAACTGTGGGAATAGAAACTGAGCTTGGAAAAGGTTCGACTTTCTTTTTGAGAATTCCTCTTACGGTTGCGATTATTCAGGCTTTAATAGTGGACGCCGAAAAAGAATATTACGCGATACCTATTAACAGTATATCCGAAACTCTAAAAATTAATGTTTCCGATATTCAAGATTTGGAAGGAACGGAAGTAATAAAAATAAGAGAAGATGTGATAAATGTTTTGAGCGTTAAAGAATTATTTAAACTTCCTTCGAGATACAAAAATAATATAAAATCCTATTATGCGGTAATACTTGCATCCGAAGAGAAAAAAGTCGCTTTGCTCGTAAATAATTTGATAGGCGAACAGGATATAGTTATTAAAACTCTTAAAGATAGAGTAACGAAAGTCGAAGGAATATCTGGGGCTACCGTTTTAGGAGACGGGACGGTTAGCTTTATTCTCGATATTCAAACCATTGTCGGACTCGGAACTAAAAGAATCATAGAGAGAGGAAAATTCAACAATAAGAAATCCTCTCCTTCAAAAAACGAGTTAAGAAATTTTATCGATAAATTAAAGAATAATCAAATCCCAGAAGCCAATATTTAAAAATCTATTTATATTTTTATAATT
>CAZUEE010000065.1:0-12966 GCA_964619175.1 uncultured Brachyspira sp.
CCTTGTAAAATAAATCTCGCAATGATAAAAAATACCGCAATATTAAAAAATACTGCGGCATTATGACTAAAAATTTTATTTTTTAATTTATTATTCTTCGTTTTCTTTCTTTTTCTTAGGATTAATCCTTTTCATAGAAGTGGTTTTTTTCATCATTTTAGTGGACTTTTCTTCCAATTCCTCGTTTTCTTTAACGGGTTTAAGAGGGCTGTTAAAAACTTCGTCCTTTACGCTTTTAGCATCTCCGTTTTGATAGACATCATCTTCGAGTTCGTCCGTTCCCGTTTTAGGGTCTTTTCCCGCATATACGAGTTTATCTTTTACTTTATCAAGTTTAACCTCGCATATTCTCTCAATATCTTCTATATCCAAAGATTCTTTTTCGAATAATTCTTTAGCCAAATTTTCAAATTTATCCGAATTTTCTTTAAGAAGTTTTTGAGTTCTTTCGTAAGCTTTCATTACAAATCTTTGAACTTCATCGTCTATTTTTTGAGCTGTCTCTTCGCTATAATCTTTATGTCGCGCTATTTCTTTACCTAAAAATATGGGTTGTTCTTTCTGTCCAAACGCGATTGGTCCTAATTTGCTCATACCCCATTCGCAAACCATTCTTCTAGCCATTTCCGTCACTCTCTCTATATCGTTAGACGCTCCCGTAGTAACGGAATCTTCCCCAAATTTAAACTCTTCGGCTACGCGTCCTCCCAAAAGTAAAGACATTTCGTCTATGGCTTTTTTTCTCTGTAAAGTATATCTTCCATCGGACGGCAATGTCCAAGTAGCGCCCAAACTTCTTCCTCTAGGCACTATAGTAACTTTATGCAAAGAATCGGTATTTTGAAGCAAAACCGCCATTAAAGTATGTCCCGCTTCATGATAAGCCGTATTTAATTTTTCTCTCTCGCTTATTAATATACTTCTTCTTTCTGGTCCCATCATAACCTTATCTCTCGCCTCTTCAAAATCTGGAAGTTCTACTCTCTTTTTATCATTCCTTGCAGCTATTAAAGCGGCTTCATTAACCATATTTGCAATATCCGCTCCCGAAAATCCCGGGGTCGCTCTCGCCAAATGATAGAAATCTATAGAAGGGTCATGTTGTATTTTATTACAATGAACCTTAAATATTCCCTCTCTGCCTTTAACATCGGGCAAATCTACTACAACCTGCCTATCGAATCGACCCGGTCGCAATAAAGCGGGGTCTAATACATCGGGACGGTTTGTGGCGGCAAATATTATTATTCTCGTGTCGGTATTAAATCCATCCATTTCAACCAACATTTGATTTAAAGTCTGCTCTCTTTCGTCATGTCCGCCTCCATATCCGGCGCCTCTCGTTCTTCCTACGGCGTCAAGTTCGTCTATAAATATTATACAAGGAGCGCTTCTTTTTCCCTGTTCGAATAAATCTCGCACTCTTGAAGCTCCGACGCCCACAAACATCTCCACGAATTCCGAACCAGCCATACTAAAAAACGGAACATTTGCCTCTCCCGCTACCGCTTTTGCAAGTAGGGTTTTGCCCGTTCCCGGAGGTCCCACCAATAAAACGCCTTTCGGTATTTTGGCTCCCAAGTCCGTAAATTTTTTAGGGTCTTTCAAAAATTGCACAACCTCAACTAATTCTTCCTTCGCCTCTTTGCATCCTTCTACGTCTTTAAAAGTGACTTTCACATCCTCTCTGGTTAATAATCTCGCCCTGCTTTTTCCAAAACTCATAGCTCTATTATTCGAACCTTGAACTTGCCTAAACATAAAGAACCATAATAAAAAACCTATTGCAAGTATAGGAAGCAAGTTAATGAGTATTATACTTAAATAACCGGGTTTTTCCGCAGCTCCCTTAACTTTTACATTATTTTCTATAAGCAAATCCACGAATCCGCTTGCAGTAAAAGGTATAAAAGAATAAAAACTTGTTTCGTTTATCCTTCCGTTTACCGTTTCAAAGGCTTTTCCGTCTCTTATATTTTGGTCTACTATCGTCACTTCCGTTACGGCGCCTTCTTTAACTTTTTGCACTACCGTAGAATAATCCCATTCGACGGCTTTTACTTGAGGGCTTTTCTGAAAATACATAATCGCCATTACCACAACCATAGTTAAAAGCAGAATTATTATTATTTGATTTCCTCCGCCTCCGGCTTGCGGTATTGGATTTCTTCTATTATTATTATTTTTATTGCTCATATATTCTCCATTTAAATTTCAATTTATATATTTATTATTCTCAATTTCTAATTTAATTAAGTTTAATTAAGGCAAATCTAAAATAGTCCCATAACTGTTAAAGCATTTTGAAGCCAAAGAATCCACTCCTCCGCCTCTTTTTAAATAACTATTTATTACCTTCCCATCTTTTCTTGCCAAATCGGGATATTTTAGATTCATATACCCTAAAACGATTCCCTTACTCGTAGAGGCATGAATATAGCTTACGGTTTCTTCTTCGTCTACATCGACTACTATGCCCGCATGAGTGAGTTTGCCCGTTTCGGAGGTAGTTCTGTCAAACATAATTATATCTCCTATATTCGGCAAAGAATTATTATATATTTTTTTATATTTTTCTAAAGTGGCGTATATTGTTTTTACTCCGCTTTCTCCCAAAACCGCCTGCTTTTCAAATACCGCTATATTACTGCTCCAATAAACGGCGGCTACAAAACCAGAGCAGTCAAAATTAAAACTCTTTTTAGCTTTAGAAACGGGATGCGTCAATTCGTCTTTCTCGTTATATTTATAATGCTTGTCCAAATAAAGATTAGCGTATTTTTTTATATCTTCCCTAACCTTTTTTTTCTCTTCTTCGTTTATTGCAACTCCGCTTTCGTTCAACTGTTCTTGATATTTTTTATCGTATCCGTAATTTTGAGCAAAAGCGAAAGAATATAAAAATATATAAAATATAACAATATAAAAACGCATATTCGTCTCTTTTTAATAGAAAATAATTTTATAAGATATTGCCAAAAAGTCAATATAACTTATTTTTACTTTAAAATTATAAAATCGGATTTTTTATTATAATATCAATATAATTCCTCTAATTTAAACTCTTTCGATTTTAACCATTTAATTCTATATTGCAAAGGAGTTATAATGTTAAAAAATATCGACAAATAAGGAAAAGCGTTTTGAAACCCTATCGACAATCTCGTTCTAAAAAAATATGTATTGTTTTCGTTTAATTCTTCTACATTTAAAATTTCTATTCTGCTTATCTGATACAAAGTTCGCATCAAAACATAAAAATTGGCGTTTCTCGTTTCAAGCATGGTTTCAGAATTAACCGCCACATATTCTTTAGTAAAAAAATCATAATATATTCTTCTATTAAAATAAATTTCTCTAATATTTTCGTTTAGAATGAGATTCTTTTTTATAAAATCCATCCTGAAATTTAAAAACACTATTATGCCGTTTTCGACATATCTTTTTAAATTCTCGTCAACTTCCATATTGATTCCAACATAAACATCAGCGTATAATACATTATCGTCTACATAACTTCTTGAAAAATGAAGCCTTAATTCGTATGAATATAAATAAACGGAAGATATTAAAAATATTATAATTAATTTAATAAAGTTTTTATATTTTAACATTATAAAAAAGTATATATTTTATGGGCAATATGTCAATAACGGATATTAATCGTATTTTGTGGCGATTATTCTAATATTTCTTCCAAAATTAAAATTCTCTGAAATTTTATAATTGATAAAAGCGTCGTTAGGATTAAAACAAATTTTAAAAATAAAAAATAAAAAACTAATTAAATATTTAAAATCGAATTTTCCAAGCCATATATTTTTCTTTAAATTGTCGTTTATATTATATTCGTTATAGCAAATATCCAAAATCTTAAAATCGCATTCTTCCATTAAAAGCGAAATATTTTTTTCGTTAAAATGCACCGTATGTTCTGTTTTAAAAAATATTTTCATCTCGTCCTTTGAAACTATTTTATAATTCGGAGTATATGGAATTTCAATAAATAGTATATCGTTTACCCCCCCCCGTATGAAATTATGAATATTATTTAAAATATATTTAGGATTTGTAAAATGCTCCAAAATATGCGACATTATAACTATATCGTATTTATTTTTATTAATATCTTTATCTTTCAAAAAATCTTCTTTCAATTCTATGCCGTATTTTTCACTCGCTATTTTTCTTGCATTTTCGTTTAATTCGTATCCGCACACATTTATATTATGTTTTTTGAATATTGAAAGTAAAAGTCCGTCCGATGCGCCTATTTCCAAAACATTTAAATCATCAGTATTTTTAATAAATTTCTTTATATAATTAAATCTGTTTAGTGCTCTCGCATATTTCATTTTAGTATCAATAAATTTATAAATAAGATTATTATTTTTTATATAGAAATTGCTTTTATATAACAATTTCATCTCTTCTTGCGTAGGCTCTTCTATAAAATAAAGTTTACAATTGTCGCATTCGTAAACATTTTTATTTGTTTCCCAAATATTTTCTACAATATTAACTATATTATTTTCGTTTGCTTTAAATCCGCATAGAGGACATAATTTTTCTTTCGAATTTATTTCATTCAAATTTGTTTTGCTCAAAATCCTATTTCCCCGCTATTATTCTTATATTTTCTCCAAAAGTCCATATATTTTTATTATCATCGTAATTTATAAAAACCGAGTTCGGATAAACAACGGTTTTTAAGGCGCATATTGAAAAATTAAAAAAATTATACAAAGACGGAATACCACCTTCCAATAAATTTATTCTTAATTTTTCATTATTCTTATTAACATTATAATCGTTATATTGATATTTAATTATTTTCAAATTGCAATTTTTTATCAAAGCCGTTAAATTTCGAATATCAAAATTAACCGTATGAGTTGTGGTTAAATATTTAATCAACATTTGATAAGAACATTGATTTGGCATAGGAGAATTTGGAACTTCTATATAAATAAATCCGTTATCGTTTAACATAGATTTTATTTTTAATAAAATTTCTTTAGGATATTTAAAATGTTCTATAACATGCGAAAGTATAATAATATCGTATTTTTGATTATCTTCGAGAAAATCCGTTTTTAAATCTATATCATATTTTCTTTTAGCGTATTCTCTAGCATTATCGTTAGCTTCGTATCCGCATACTTCACAATTATTATTCTTAAAGATATTAAGTAATAAACCATCGAAAGCTCCTATTTCGCATATTTTTTTATTGTCGCAATTTATCGAATCTTTTATAAAATTAAATTGATTTAAACATCTTGCATATCTCATTTTACTTTTTGCAAATTCGAATATTTTATTTTTTATGCCGTTATGATATTCGTTTTTATATAATAAATACATCTCTTCATCGCTTGGAGTTTCTATAAAGTATGCTAAACATTTCTGGCACTGATAAACATTTTTATTTTCTTTCCATATGCCTTCAATCTCGCCGATTTTATTATATTTATCGCTATCGCAAACTTTGCATAACATATTTATATTAACTCAAATTTATTTTGCTACAATTTAATTTATTCAAACGACAATTCCACTCCGCATTTAGGACATTTGCTCATATCTTCCGTTATCGTAGAACCGCAATTTGGACATTCGTAAACTTCTATCTCTTCGACAACTTCTTCAGTCGTTTCATAACCTTCTTCATCCGATTCCACTACCGTAACGACTTCTTTAAGAGTATTTATTATTTCGTCTACGATATTCTTATCCAAATTAGTTTTTTCAATAATCTCTTCTGCGGACATGCTATAAAGTTCTTCTATCGAATTGATATTATTATTGATTAAAGTTTCTATAATTTCCTTATCTATACCCGAAAGCGAATAAAGATTGCTTGCCAATTCTTTTCCCTCTTCTTGAACAAATTCTTCCGTCTTTTCGGTTTCTTCCGAAGCGTCGGCAAATATTTGACTTATAGGAATCAAATCTTTCAACAATTCGGGATTTTCTTTAATATCCGTTTCGGTTTTTAAGTCAAAACTATATCCCGTAAGTTGAGATGCAAGCTTAACATTATAACCGCTTCTGCCGAGCGCCAAAGTCAATTGTTCGTCTGGTATTATAATCATAGCCTCTTTATTTTCTGGGTCCGTTATTATTATTCTTATGGGTTTTGCGGGAGAAATTGCCTCGGCTATATATTCCCTTATATCTTTAGACCATTTTACCACGTCTATTTTTTCGCCTTCTATCTCTTTTATTATCGATTGAATGCGAATTCCTTTCTGCCCTATGCAAGCGCCCACCGGGTCTACTTCGGGTTTATTTGAAATTACAGCCATTTTTATTTTTAATCCGGGCTGACGAACGATATTTTTTATTTCTATAGTTCCGTCTGCTATTTCGGGTATTTCAAGCTCGAAAAGTTTTTTTATAAAATCGCCTTTCGACCTAGTTAAATAAACCGTGGGATGTCCTGTTCTATCGTTGTCGACTTTATAAATATACGCTCTTATTCTGTCTCCAACCGAATAATGCTCTCTCGGAGATTGGTCTTTTCTTAACAAAACTCCTTCCGTTTTTCCCAAATTAACATAAATATTTCCTCTGTTTTCTCTTTGAAAATATCCGTTTACAAGTTGATTTTCCCTTCTTTTGAATTCGTTGTATATAATATTTTTTTCCAATTCCGAAATTTTTTGAAAAAAAGTAGTTTTTGCAACTGTGCTTTCTATTCTGCCAAACTCTTCCACATGGTCGACTAATATTAAAACTTCGTCTCCAAGATTAATGTCGCCGTCAAGTTTTTTAGCCTCTTCCAAAGATATTTCTTTTTTTTCGTCTCCCACATTTTCCACGACATTTACCGCTCTATATACGGTAGGATTATTGCGCTCGTCAAAGTTTATATGAAAATTGGTATCGTTTCCATATTTCTTTTTCAAAGCCAAAATCATAGTCGATTCTATAACCTCTTTAAGAAGGTCTATACTAATATCTTTTTCTTCGGCAAGTAATTGCAAATAAGTTCCCACATTTTCAAACATTTTTAGTCTCCATTTTTAATTTTTATCTTATAAAATTTATCATAAAAAATTTATTAATAAATTTATCAGCAATTTAACCTTAATTTTATAATATTTTCCTTCAATATTTTTATTTCCTTTTCTTCATTTTCCAAATCGATAATAATATAATTTTCTTTTGCCTCTTTTAAAATTCCGCTTTCAGTTATAATTTTATCTTCGTTTTTATATTTTATCTTTATCATCATATCTTCAAAAAGTTCGAATCTGTCTTCGATTTTCCATCTAAAACCTGCACTCGACACTGTAATCGTATAATCTCCCTCGTCATGCCCTTCAGATTTTATTACCGATTGAATAACTCTCGTAGCCTCTATACAATGACTATGAGAAACATTTTCATTTTTCTTAAATATAACGGCGTAAATTTTTTTATTGTCTTTTATTGCGCCGACTTTAAGATTAAGCAAATATATTTTATTGTTTTTTTCTAAAATATTTTTACTCTTTTCAAATAAAACTCCCTCGTCTATAATATTAACTTTTTCTTTTTTGTTTAAATTATTTCTTTTTAAATCATTTTCCTTTTTATTTTTTCCGCCTCTACTATCTCCTCTTCCATATTCTTTTTGTCTTTGAGGTTTGCTTTTATTATTTTTCATATAAAACCTTTAAAATCTTAATAATAAAAAAAGAGTGTCGGCTTTTTTCGATTTGGAGAAACGAAACCGACCCTCTTAAATAAAAATTATTTCATTAAAAGTAATTTAATTATATATAACCTACGATTTTTGTCAAGTATTAAATTGATTTTTAATTCAAAAATTATAAAATATATTTAATATTTATAAATATTTATACAAAATAATTAAAATAATCGGAGATGAAAATGAGCGAATTAAAAGTTTACTGCATCAATATTAATGTTTACGGCATGAATTCTTATATAGTATCTGCGGACGACGAGGCTATGATTATAGACATGGGAAAATTATCTTTCGGATACGACGATTACGACAAATTACTTGAAGGCAAAAAATTAAAGAGAGTAATTTATACTCATGGACATTTCGACCATATCGAGGGAAGCGACGACATAAGAAAAAAATATAAAGGAGTCGAACATTGCGTTCATAGTTTGGATTATGATTTTTTTAACGACCCGCAATTAAATGCCAGCGGATATTTCGGCGGCGGTATAAAATGTCAAGCTCCAGAAATAAAATTTAATGATGGAGACACTTTCAAATTAAAAGATATAGAATTCAAAGTAATTCACACTCCGGGACATACTAGAGGCGGAGTCTGTTATTATACGGAAGGACATTTATTTTGCGGAGACACTATATTTGCCTATGGAATTGGAAGAACCGATTTTCCTACAGGAGATTATAGGGAACTTGAAAAAAGTATAACGGAAAAAGTATTTGCCTTTGAAGATAATACATTATTATATCCCGGACATGAAGTTTTCGGATTCAAATTAGGACAGAGAAAAAAGATGGGAATTTTATAAATTTATATCAAAAAATCAATCATTAAATAAAATATCCGCATAATTTATAAAAAATATATACAAATAACTATTTTGTAAATTATATTTATCTTTTTTTTGTAAAATTTTTTGAAAAATTGGAACTTTTTTAAATATAATTCGTCTAATAAATAAATTCAAAAATAAGAGGGGAAAAATTATGATAAGAAAAATATTAATCATAATTTCAGTATCTATGTTAGCTCTTGCCTGTGGCAGCAATCAAGGTTCATCGGGAAAACCGAAAACTAAAAACATACCGAGCGTAAATCACACGATAAAACAAGGAACTTTAAGTTTGAGCGCAAGTCGCTCTTTAAGTTCAAGCGCAAGTCAATATTCAGTCTCGAGTAGTCCGGAGGTATTGATGAGCATATCTGCGGATTCTGATGTTCAAACCACATTTTTCCAAAATAACTTTAATAACTTTCGGATTGTGAGAATGAGCATATCCGCAGATTCTGATGTTCAAGCCACATCGTCTACAACCGGCTCTACAATTACGACTATCACTCCTGCACAAGACACTGCAAATAATGACAGTAAAAATGGACATGAAAAAGAATATTCCGTATTAACGAGATTATACGATACGGTTTGGTTTCAAACTGAAGAAGAATACGACGATGGAAAATGGGAAACCGAAACTACTTTTCTATTCTTTAATTCGGATTCAGAAATGGAAGAGAGAGAATTAGAAATGGGAGAACCAGCCGAAAGCGACTATTCTACGTTAGAGATAGTAAGCGGAATTACTTTAACTACAAGCCAAAACAACGACCAAAATAGAGATAGAAATGCATGCGTGGTTAAAAATACCGAAATAGACGATAATGATACGGAATATCAATTATTTTACTTAAAAGATGAAAATACTCTATATGTAATAGAACTAACCGAAAAAAGATTCGCCAATGCTTCGGCTCTACAAACAAAGGCTAATAGTATAATCAAAGAGCTTGAAGGAAATAACGCGCGTAAATATAACGAAGATAAATACGCGTTATCTACAACATAAATAATTTTTAAGTTTTCATAAATAAAAGGGTTTAACTTTTTTAGTTAAGCCCTTTTATTTATACTTCTATTTTCTAGTCATATTTTTAGAAACCGAATCAAAAGCAAGATTCAAAATATATCTTATAATCAATAATCCAATTTTATTAAATAATCTATTTTATCTGCAAGTCTTGCAAACGGTCTTTGAACATTAATCATAGAATGTTCTGTGTCGTTTCCGTTTTCGTCTACCACATATATATCGTAATATATTTCCTTATGGTCGTCTTCGTTTTGCACAACTAATCTAATAAATATAAAATTATTAATATTTATTCTATCCATTTTAGGTTCGTATTCCAAATGTTTAATCTCTCTACTCAATAATTCTTTTCCCAAATTTTCTACGACTACATTATATATAGAATCTAGTTCTTTCATTATATAGTGGACATTATTGTCAAACATTATATTATCCTTAAAACATTTTTTTATAATAATAACATATTTGATTTAAATATCAATTATTACTTTTTTAAAAGAATTTCTTTAGATATATATATCGTAAATACCACCAATATAGCAGCGCTTATTATGGCGCTTATATAAGGCGATATAAATGTAAACAATAAAGAAATCATGGCGGTGGTTACTATCGACAATATTATTATTATAATTTCAAATATTATAAATAAAACAATTCTTTTTTTATTTATAGTTTTTTTTTCTTCGGGTTCTTTATACGGTATTGGCTTTCTCATATATTTTCCTCTTTTTGTTTCTTTATTCTTTATTCTTATTCTTTTATTTTTTAAATATTTAAAATAAAATTAATAAAAAGCATCTATATCGAGCGAAGCTCTAGATATCCAAGTCTCCTCTTTATTATTTATTTCAACTTTTAAATATCCTTCTTCGGTTATATCTTTTATCATAGCGTAGACTTCTTTTCCGTCTTTTTTCGCTTTAATTTTCTTTCCAATCATTTCGCTATTTTCTCTAAAAAGTTCGATTAAATTTTTTTCGCCCAAATAAATATCTTCAAAATAACGAATAAATTCTTTATAAAATTCTTGCATTTTAACTTTTATTCCCGTTTCCAAAAATAAAGAAGTCGCCTTATTTTTTATATCCGAAATAAAATCGTTTTCGTTATGATATAAATTGATTCCCGTTCCTATTATGCAGGCTTTTTTATCTTTTATAGAAGTAATTTGTATCAAAGTTCCCGATATTTTTTTATGATGCACGATAACATCGTTGGGCCATTTTATATGAGCTTTAATATTATATTTTTCTTTTAGAAGTTTAGTCAAAGCAATACATGGCAAAAAAGTTAAAACTTCCTTTTTAAACGGAGAATATAACAAAACGCTTAACCATAATCCCAAATCGTCATTAGACTGCCAAGAATTCCCATAGCTTCCTTTTCCAGCCGTTTGTTTTAACGCTATATAAACCGTTCCTTCTGGCAAATTTTTTTTATTATTCAAATCTTTATTACTTAAATCTTCTAGCATTTTTTTTATCGTGCTTTCTATACTTTCAAATAGCTCTAAATTTTTTCCGTATATTTTTGTTTCTAAATTTTCCGTAAAAGAATCATGTAATATGTTAACTTCCATATTTTTATTATATATTAAAAATTTATTATATCAATACGAAATATTTGCATAATTATAACTTTTTGCTATAATTTGAAATAGGCGATATTTATAATGAAAACCGAAAGAATTTCCGCAATATTAAAATTTATATCGATAGTATCTTTTATACTTTTTATATCGTTAATCGTATTTTCAATAATTAGCAGAAACGATAAAAATATTTTCGTAATTTTGCTTATATTATTTTTATCGTTTATTATTCCGTTTTTTATATTTTTAAAATATACGGTTAAAAATTATCAAAAAGATTCTTATAAAAAAATAAAAGACAAAATAAAATCTAGAGATATAAGAGACAGAGATATAAAAGATATAATAAAAGAAAAAACTTCGGATATTTTAAGAGGCAAAACGGCAAAAGCATCTATAATAAAAGATTATCAGAAGGCTATTATAGATTTAAAAGAAAAAAACGACTATATACTCGGCAGATTCGATGTTACCTATTCTTCAAATAAAAATTATAAAAAAGATATGACGCAGGCTAGAAAAATTCAAGAGACTATGTTAAATAAAAAAGTCGTCAACAATCAATTTGTTTCTTCGGCATGCTTTTATCAACCTTTTGAAATTATAGGCGGAGATTTTTTCGATTATATTTACCTCGACAAATCGAGAATTTTATTTATTATGTCGGATATAAGCGGACATGGTGTTGGAGCTGCGATAGTCACTTCTATGCTTAAAACAACTTTTAGAACTTTATCTAACTCTTTTGATTCGACAAGCTCTTTATTAAAAAATATTAATAATTATTTAGTCGACACTTTACCCGCGTATTTTTATCTGACTATTATAATCGCCGATATAGATTTGATTAATAAAAAAATAACATATTCCAACGCTTCGCATACTCCGTTACTTATTCTAAAAAACGGCGAAATTAAAGAATATAACGCGGGCGGAACTATAGTCGGACTTTTCCCAAACGCTTTTTACGAAGAGGAAACTATAGAACTTGCAACTGACGATATATTTTTATTTTTCACGGACGGAATGATAGAAGCTTCGAAGTCGAAAAACAAATACGACATTTACGGAATAGAGCGACTTAAAAAAATTATTTTGGAGAATAAAAATTTAAATCCAAAAGATTTGGCGCTTTCGATAAAAAACGATTTTTACGAATATCTTTCGTATAGAAGCGCAGATGACGATTGTTCAATATTTTTATTTAAAGTTAAATAACAAGACTTCCCATTTTCAGGGAAGCCTTAAACAGTTTAATTAAATGAAGGTTATAAAATATGTTGTATCAATTTAGGATACAAAGTCATTTGCAAAAACAATACAATTCCTTTATTTCCCTTTTTGATTGTTAGCTTATTCTAACATATTGTTTGTTTTTTGTCAATACTTAAATGCAAATTTTTTTAAAAAATTTTATTTATTTCAAATAAAAATTGTCTTACTTTGTAATTTACATATTTTTTATTGTGTAAATTTAATAACAAGGAGTTTTCACTATGCATCAAGTAAGGAAAACCCTAAACTCCAATTCGTAATTTATAATAAACTCCGTCTATTTTTCCGTCAAATCATATAAGGACAGATTAACCTGTAGATTTTATCTATAATATGTTTTGATTTTCATATTTTATATTCTTTATATAAATTATTGATTTCTGTAGTATTTTTATTTGTAAAATTTGAATACGAAATAGTAAATTGTTTTATTTCAAAATTCTCAAACTTGATTTTATGATAATATAAGGTATTATATTTTTTAATCATTTACGATTTTATTTTTCTTAAATTATACTTTTAAATA